>NZ_JBEOYB010000120.1:0-12622 GCF_040296845.1 Streptomyces sp. NPDC001985 | reverse complement strand
TTTTTTTAAAATTTTTACATTAACCTACTAATTACTTATCTACCTCTCTCCCCGTCACCGCCCCCCCCCCCCCCCCCCGGGCCCCCCCCCCCCCCCGGCGGCCCCCGCCCCGTCTCCCCGTGTGCGCGGACCGTGAGCCGCTACCAGGCGGTCTTCGCCGATGCGGCGGACGACCGCTCGCCCGGCAGCAGCGCCCACAGCGCCGCGTACAGCAGGAACTGCGGACCCGGCAGCAGACACGAGGCCACGAAGATCACTCGCATGGTGGTCGCCGATGTGCCGAAGCGCCGGGCCAGGCCCGCGCACACTCCACCGATCATGCGTCCATCGCGGGGGCGGACAAGTGCGGCCATGGCGGGCTCCTTCGCTGGGCGGTGGGAGCCGCTCCGTGTGCGGCCTCCCGATATCTCCATACTGCTCCGCCAAGCCGGACGAAACCTCGCTCTACGGGGCGATACCGACCCTGGAAATCGTCGGGGTCGGGCCCTGAGGGGCGTCCTCCCTCAGCAGGGCCCCGGGGCCGGGGCCGGTCCCCGCGGCCCGCGCGCCCCCGGCCGCCCGGCTCGGCTGCTCGCCCACCCCGGGCAGCACCGGCGCGACCGCGCGGCGCCGCCGCAGCCGGGCCCGCGCCGCGGGCACCACCAGCAGATGGGTGACCGCGACCCCGGCCGTGTTCAGCATCAGCGAGTCCACATTCAGCACCCGCCCCGGCACACCCGTCTGGAACAGTTCGATCCCGAGCGAGAGGAGCGCCCCGGCCGCCACCGTCCGGGCCAGCGACGCCAGCGGCGAGACCGCCAGCCGCCCGCCCGCCAGCGGCAGCAGCACCCCCAGGGGCGCCAGCAGCAGCAGCCCGCCGCCTATCCCGCGCACCGCCTCCGCCGGACCGAGCGACAGATGCGCCTTCACGCTGGCGAGCGGCTCCAGATTCGCCGCCGTCACCCAGGGCACATCCAGCGGGCGCAGGGTCAGCCACCCGACGAGCACCAGGTGCGCGAGGAGGAGGAGAGCCCCCGCCACGCGCAAGCGGATGGCGGCACTGCGGCCCGTACCTTGACGCTGCACGCCACAGAAGACGCACACCACGCGGGAATCGGTTCCGTCTCTTCGCACGCTCAGGAAGCCGAAGGGGAAGGCGCGGCGGAGGCGGGCGCCGAGAGGGCGGGCAGCGGCTCCGACGGCCGCTCCCTGGCCTGCGCCGAGCAGGCGTACGCCCGTGCCGGATACCCTCCGGGCCCGCCGAGCACCACCGTGCCGCCCGCGGTCGCCGCCCGGCTCTCCGCGAAGGTGCAGACGATCTGCGCCAGCGCCGCCTCCGGCAGATCCTCCGGCTGCCGGCTCAGCCGCAGCGTCCCCGCCGGATCGCCCGGCCGGGGCCCGCTGACCGCGATCGGCCCCGGCACATCCGTACCGAAGCCCACCTCGCGCTCCCCGGCCGACGGCTCCCGCTCCAGCTCCGCCAGGAGCGCCTGCGCGACCCGCACCCGGCCGGCGGGCGAGGACGCCTCCGGCGCGGGGCCGGCCGTGCGGTCCACGGACTTCAGCTGGGACGCGCAGATCAGATAGATCTGCACGGGAAGACCGGGCGACGGCGAAGCGGTGTCCGCGCGGCTCCCCCCGCTCACCTCGCACGCCGGCCGCGACGGCGCGGGCCCGTAGTAGACCGGCACCTGGGTGGTCCTGATCCCGCATCCGGCGAGCACCAGCGCGCCGCCCGCCAGCGCTATGAATCCCAGCGCCCTCCGCCTCACTGCCCGTTCCCCTCTCCCCGCCCGCCACTCGAAGGGCTCTCTCCGGCGCCGTCCGCGGGCGCCGACGCGTCCAGCGGCAGCCGCAGCACGAACACCGCGCCGTCGCCGTCCGGCGAGTTCGCGGCGGTGATGGTGCCGCCGTGGGCGATGGCGTTCTCCACCGCGATCGACAGCCCGAGACCGCTGCCGTCGGACTTCGGCCGGGACGCGCTGGCCTTGTAGAACCGGTCGAAGACATGCGGCAGCACATCGGCGGGGATGCCGGGGCCGTGGTCGCGCACCTCGATCACCAGGGTGGCGCCGTCGTCGACCAGCCGCACCGCCACCCGCACCGGCGAACCGCCGTGCTTGAGGGCGTTGCCGATCAGATTCGCCAGGATCACATCGAGCCGCCGGGGGTCGAGGCGCGCCATGATCCCGCGCTCGGCGTCCAGCTCCACCGCGTCCAGCCAGGCGCGGGCGTCGATACAGGCGGTGACCTGGTCGGCCACGTCGACCGTGTCCAGGACGACCTTGGCGGTCCCCGCGTCGAAGCGGGTGACCTCCATCAGGTTCTCCACCAGATCGCCCAGCCGACGGGTCTCGCTGACCACCAGATTCACCGCGGGCGCGATCATCGGATCGAGGTTGTCCACCTCGTCCTCCAGCACCTCGGCGACGGCGGTGAGCGCGGTCAGCGGCGTCCGCAGCTCATGCGACATATCGGCGACGAAACGGCGGCTGGACTCCTCCCGGGCGCTCATGTCGGCGACCTTCTTCTCCAGCGACTCCGCCGTCCTGTTGAAGGTCCTCGCCAGCTCCGCCAGCTCGTCGGTGCCCGAGATCCGCAGCCGGGTGTCGAGCTTCCCCTCGCCGAGCCTGCGCGCAGCGTCCCCGAGCCGGCGCACCGGCTTGAGCACCGTGGTCGCCGCCGCCTGGGCGAGCAGCGCCGAGCCGACGAGCGCCAGCGCGGTCGCTATCCCCAGCGACCAGGCGAGCGTGTTGAGGTCCTCGCGCTCGTTCTCCAGCGACTTGAGCACATATCCCGTCGGCCCGCCGTTCATGATCCGCGAGCCGCCGACCAGATACGGGGTGCCGCCGCGCTCGATGCGCTGCCAGTACAGATGGTACGGAGCGGGATCGGCGGCGCTGATCTCCTGACGGTCGTTCACCGCGTCCTGGAGCGCCGGCGGCACGTCGTCGAGGGTGAAGCCGTCCGCGTCGGAGGTGGCCGCCACCGGCTTGCGCTCGGCGCGCTCGGCCAGCAGCAGCACGCTGTACCCCGACTTGCCGTCGGCCATCAGATCGGCCGTGTCCTGGAGTTCGCCCTGGGTGGGGTGGAGCGGCAGCGACGCGGCGTGGCTCTGCATCTCCTTGTGGAAGTTCTCCAGCGCGGAGTCCTGGGTCCGGGAGAGCACCGCCTCGCGGTTGAGCCAGTACGCGATGCCCGAAGCGGAGACGGCGGCGGTCAGCGCGACCGCCGCGAAGACGACGACGAGCCGCAGCCGCAGACTCGTCCAGCGCAGCCCGCTGAGCACCGCGCGCCGGCCGGCACCGCTCACCGCGCGCCACCCCTCGTGAGCCCCGGGGCGACGGGGGCGGGGCCGGCTGTCACTGGGGAGCGTCCAGCCGGTAGCCCACACCGCGCACGGTACGGATCAGGGTCGGCGACGACGGTACGTCCTCCACCTTCGCCCGCAGCCGCTGGACACAGGCGTCCACCAGCCGGGAGTCCCCGAGATAGTCGTGCTCCCACACCAGCCGCAGCAGCTGCTGCCGGGAGAGCGCCTGCCCCGGGCGCCGGCTCAGCTCCAGCAGGAGACGCAGCTCGGTCGGCGTGAGCTGCAGATCCTCGCCGTTCTTGGTGACGGTCATCGCGGAGCGGTCGATCATCAGCGAACCGAAGGTGGCGGAGTCGGTGGACTCCCGCTCGCCGCGCCGCAGCACGGCCCGGATACGGGCGTCGAGCACCCGCCCCTGGACGGGTTTGACCACATAGTCGTCGGCCCCCGACTCCAGCCCCACGACCACGTCGATGTCGTCGCTGCGGGCGGTCAGCAGAATGATCGGCAGCTGGTCGGTGCGCCGGATGCGGCGGCACACCTCGAAACCGTCGATCCCGGGCAGCATCACATCCAGCACGATCAGGTCCGGCCGCTGCTCGCGCAGCAGTTTGAGGCCGTCCTCTCCCGTCGCCGCGGTGGCCACACGGTGGCCCTGGCGGGACAGGGAGAGTTCGAGGGCCGTGCGGATGGCGTCGTCGTCCTCGATCAGCAACAGGAAAGGCACGAGCGTCATTCTGGCCCATGGGTGTACCGGAGTTCGACCGCCCCGACCTGTGCGGAGCCGCCCGGCCGCCCCGTACCGCCCCCCGGCGCCCCTTCCCGCGCCCTCCCGCCCCCTCGCCCGCCCGCTCCCGGGTCCCCGGCCCCGCCGGGGCCGTCGCGGCTCCCGGACCCCCCGGGTCGCGCCGCGCGGTGTCCCCTCCCCTGTGACAGGCCTGTGACAGTCGGCGGACACCGCCATGAAACTGCCTCGGCAAGCTTCATCACACCAAGACCGAACAGACACCACTCGACGGGGGGCGTGGGATGAACGCACTGCACAGCACCACCTCAAACGCAGTTGTCACGCGTCTCCACGACGTCGGGCGGACGGTGGAGAAGTCCGGCGCCGTGAACGGGCGGGGGTGCGTTCGCGGCGCCGGGCGTCAGCACAAGCCGTCGTACATGACGGTGGTTGACGCGACGGCGGGGGCGGCCGGTACGGCGGCTCCGTACAGGGGGAGCGGGGGACGGCAGAGCCTGTCGGAGGCGGAGTTCACCGCCTACGTCCAGGAGCGCCGTTCCTCCCTGTACGCGACCGCCTACCACCTCACCGGCGACCGCTTCGAGGCCGAGGACCTGCTCCAGAGCGCGCTGTTCTCGACCTACCGGGCGTGGGACCGGATCAGCGACAAGGCGGCGGTCGGGGGATACCTCCGCCGCACCATGACCAATCTGCACATCAGCGCCTGGCGCCGGCGCAAGCTCAGCGAGTACCCCACGGAGGAGCTGCCGGAGACGGCGGGCGACACCGACGCGATGCGGGGCACCGAGCTGCGCGCCGTGCTCTGGCAGGCGCTGGCCAGGCTGCCGGAACTCCAGCGGACGATGCTGGTCCTCCGTTACTACGAGGGCCGCACCGACCCGGAGATCGCGGAGATCCTGGACATCAGTGTCGGCACGGTGAAGTCGAGCATCTGGCGGTCGCTCCGCCGGCTGCGCGAGGACCAGGTCCTCAGCTTCGGCCGTGACGAGGAGGAGTCCTTCGGCGAGCTGGTGGCCTGAAGGCGACGGGGGAACACGGGGGCGACGGGGGGAGATCACGGGGGAAACGAGTGGGGGGCCGCCGTCTCGGGGGAGACAGCGGGAACGTGGTCGGGCCGGGAGGGTCGGGGGACCCGAGCGGCCACGGGGGCCACGGAGTAGGGGGGAGTACGGGGGAGTACGGGGCCGGACAGGCCGGGGGGTCTTGTCCGGCCCCGTTTCCGTGCGCGCCCACTACAGCGGCGACAGGTCCTGGGCGCCCGGGGGAGTGGCCGCCGCGTGCGGGGCCGGCTGAGCGGCGGTACGGTGCCGGCCTGCCGCGGCCGCCGCGACCCGGCCCAGCGCCTCGTCCCGGGCACACGGATGGGCACCCAGACCGGTCTGGCGCGCCACGATCCCGCGCTCGGCCCGCATCAGCCGCCAGCCGCGCCGCAGCAGGAACGGCACCGACTTCCGTCCCTCCCGCAGATCCCGGGCGAGCCGCCGGCGGAAGGTCGTCGACGGGCGGCCCCGCAGACAGAGCGCGTCCGCCAGCACCCCCAGCTCCGCACAGCGCGCCGCGATGTCCGCCGCGAAGATCCCCTCCGCCACGAACAGCGGCGTGCGGCCGATGGCGAAGGCGTCCCGCCCGACCCGCGCGCTCGCCGCGATGTCGTACACCGGGACGGTCGTGCGCCCGGTCCCGCACAGCTCCGCGACCGCCGCGACGGCCGCATCGGCGTCCCAGGAGAGCGGTGAGTCCCAGTCGATGTCCGTGCTTCCCGCGACCAGCGGAAGCGTCGGGTCGCCGGCCTCCTTGTAGAAGTCGTCCAGCCGCAGCACGGGCAGTCCCGTGCGGGCGGCCAGGGAGGACTTGCCGGAGCCCGAGGGGCCCGCGAGCAGCACAACACGCGTCGTCATGGCGGAAGAGGTCACGGGACACCAGTGTGAGGCATTGACCCGTAAGGGGAGCCATCGGGGATGACGGTGGATTGGGAATCACCACTCAACTACGCTGAGTGCTCGTCCGATTACCCACCCAGGCGGGAACCCTCATGGCACGTCACGCAGCCCACCGACCGCACCCACCCCGGCGCACCGCTCTGCGCGCGGGTCTGACCGCCGCGGCCCTCGCGGCGGCCCTCGCCACCGGCGAGACCGCGCACGCGGCCGGGTCACCCGCCGTGGACGGCGGCCTCGACGCCGTCGGGGCCGCCGTCGGCGGCCCCGGAAGCGGCGCGGCCGGTGCGATCGGCAACTCGGTCTCCGGCCTCGGCCACCTCACCAGCCTCCAGCTCAACCCGCTCGCCAACACCGGCGTCGACCCGCTGGCCAACAGCCTCGGCACACAGATCGCCGACTTCAAGCCCATCACCACCGAGGTGCTCACCGGCCCGCTCTCCCAGGGCGGGGCCCTCAAGGACCTGCCGCTGGTGGGGGATGTGGTGAAGATGCTGCCGCTGTAGCGCGGGGGCGCGTACGGGAGAGCCCCTGCCGCCGGACGGGGACGGCAGGGGCTCTCCACACCCGCCCGGGCCGTCTCCTCCGGATCTCGCCGGGCCCGCGAGCCCGGCGAGATCCGGAAGGAACTCCCTAGTAGGCGGAGCCCGACGCGCCGAGCGCGCCGGTGGGGTGCCAGACCGTCTTCGTCTCCAGGAACGCCGTCATCCGGTGCGTACCGGGGTCGGCGGTGAAGTCCTCGGGGCCCGGGCGCAGCACCCGCTTGAGGTTGTCGGCCGCCGCGATCTCCAGCTCCCTCGCCTCGGCGCCGTCCCCGGCCCCGGTGAGATCGATGCCGTTGACGTCCTGGTGCGCGGCGAGCGAGGGCGCGATCTCCGCCGTGCGGCCGGAGAGCACATTGACCACACCGCCCGGCAGGTCGGAGGTGGCCAGCACCTCGCCCAGCGAGAGCGCGGGCAGCGGGGAGCGCTCGCTCGCCACCACCACGGCCGTGTTGCCGGTGGCGATCACCGGGGCGATCACCGAGACCAGCCCCAGGAACGACGCATCGCGCGGCGCCAGCACGGCGACGACACCCATCGGCTCGGGCGTCGACAGATTGAAGAACGGACCCGCGACCGGGTTCGCCCCGCCCATCACCTGGGCGATCTTGTCGGTCCACCCCGCGTACCAGACCCAGCGGTCGATCGCCGCGTCCACCCGCGCCGCGGCCTTCGACTTGGAGAGCCCCTCCGCGTCGGCCACCTCCCGGACGAACTGCTCCCGGCGGCCCTCCAGCATCTCGGCCACGCGGTAGAGGATCTGCCCCCGGTTGTACGCGGTCGCGCCCGACCAGCCGCCGAACGCCTTGCGGGCCGCGACGACCGCGTCACGGGCGTCCTTGCGGGACGAGAGCGGCGCGTTCGCCAGCCATGTGCCCTTGGAGTCGGTCACCTCGTACACCCGGCCGCTCTCGGAACGCGGGAACTTCCCGCCCATGTACAGCTTGTAGGTCTTGAAGACACTCAGTCGGTTCTGTTCCGCGGTGCTCATGGTCAGCGCTCACCCTTCGGGGTCGGGTTCGGGCCCGGGTTCTGGCCGGCGGGGGCGAGGTAGGCCTCCAGGCCGTGCCGGCCGCCCTCACGGCCGAAGCCGGACTCCTTGTAACCGCCGAACGGCGAGGTCGGGTCGAATTTGTTGAAGGTGTTGGCCCAGACGACACCCGCCCGGAGCCGGCTCGCCACGGCGAGCATCCGGGAGCCCTTCTCCGTCCAGATGCCGGCCGAAAGACCGTACTGGCTGTTGTTGGCCTTGGCGACGGCCTCGTCCGGGGTGCGGAACGACAGCACGGACAGCACCGGGCCGAAGATCTCGTCCCGGGCGACGGTGTGCGCCTGGGTGACGTTGGTGAAGAGCGTCGGGGCGAACCAGTAGCCGGCGGACGGCAGCTCGCACGGCGCCGACCAGCGCTCGGCGCCCTCCGCCTCGCCGGTGTCGGCGAGCGCGGTGATCCGGGCGAGCTGCTCGGCGGAGTTGATCGCGCCGATGTCGGTGTTCTTGTCCAGCGGATCGCCCAGGCGCAGGGTGGAGAGCCGGCGCTTGAGGGAGTCCAGCAGCTCCTCCTGGACCGACTCCTGGACCAGCAGCCGCGAGCCCGCGCAGCAGACCTGGCCCTGGTTGAAGAAGATCCCGCTGACGATGCCCTCGACCGCCTGGTCGAGAGGGGCGTCGTCGAAGACGATATTGGCGCCCTTGCCGCCCAGCTCCAGGGTGACCCGCTTGTCCGTGCCCGCGATCTGGCGCGCGATGGCCTTGCCGACGGCGGTCGAGCCGGTGAAGGCGACCTTGTCGACGCCCGGGTGCGTCACCAGCGCCTCGCCGGTGCGGCCGTCGCCGGTGACGATGTTGACGACACCCCGGGGGAGCCCGGCCTGACGGCAGATGTCGGCGAAGAAGAGCGCGGAGAGCGGGGTGGTCTCGGCGGGCTTCAGCACGACCGTGTTGCCGGTCGCCAGCGCCGGGGCGATCTTCCACGCCAGCATCAGCAGCGGGAAGTTCCAGGGGATGACCTGGCCCGCGACACCCAGCGGGCGCGGGTTGGCGCCGAAGCCGGCGTGGTCGAGCTTGTCGGCCCAGCCCGCGTAGTAGAAGAAGTGCGCGGCGACCAGCGGGAGGTCCGCGTCACGGGTCTCCCGGATCGGCTTCCCGTTGTCCAGGGTCTCCAGAACGGCCAGCTCACGGCTGCGCTCCTGGATGATCCGGGCGATCCGGAAGAGGTACTTGGCCCGCTCCCGGCCGGGCAGCGCCGACCACTTCTCGAACGCCTTGCGGGCGGCCTTCACGGCGCGGTCCACGTCCTCGGCGTTCGCCTGGGTGTACTCGGCGAGGACTTCCTCGGTCGCGGGGGAGAGGGTCTTGGCGCGGTCCTGGCCGCTCGACTCGGTGAACTCGCCATCGATGAAGAGTCCGTACGAGGGCGCGATGTCGACGACCGCGCGGGATTCGGGGGCCGGCGCGTACGCGAAGGGGTTGGCCGGGGTGGTCTCTGTAGTCATGTCCGCTCAGTCCACGGTTACGTAGTCGGGGCCGGAGTAGCGGCCGGTGGCCAGCTTCTGGCGCTGCATCAGCAGATCGTTGAGCAGGCTGGAGGCGCCGAAGCGGAACCAGTGGCTGTCCAGCCAGTCCGGGCCTGCGGTCTCATTGACGAGGACGAGGAACTTGATGGCGTCCTTGCTGGTACGGATGCCACCGGCGGGCTTCACCCCGACCTGTACCCCCGTCTGGCGGCGGAAGTCGCGGACGGCCTCCAGCATGAGGAGGGTGTTCGCCGGGGTGGCGTTGACGGCGACCTTGCCGGTGGAGGTCTTGATGAAGTCCGCGCCCGCGAGCATGCCGAGCCAGGAGGCGCGGCGGATGTTGTCGTAGGTGGACAGCTCGCCGGTCTCGAAGATGACCTTCAGGCGCGCGTCGCCCGAGGCCTCCTTGACGGCGAGGATCTCCTCGTACACCTTCAGATACCGTCCCGAGAGGAACGCGCCCCGGTCGATGACCATGTCGATCTCATCGGCACCGGCGGCGACCGCGTCGCGGGTGTCGGCGAGCTTGACGTCGAGGGAGGCGCGGCCCGCCGGGAAGGCGGTGGCGACGGAGGCGACCTTGACGTCCGCGCCGTTCAGCGCGGACTTCGCGGTGGCGACCATGTCCGGATAGACGCAGACGGCGGCGGTGGCCGGGGAGGTCCGGTCGGTCGGGTCGGGGTGCACGGCCTTGGCGGCGAGCGCCCGGACCTTGCCCGGGGTGTCGGCGCCTTCGAGCGTGGTGAGGTCGATCATCGAGATCGCGAGGTCGATGGCGTACGCCTTGGCGGCGGCCTTGATCGACCGGGTCCCGAGCGACGAGGCCCGGGCTTCGAGCCCGACGGGATCGACCCCGGGGAGCCCGTGCAGAAAGCGACGGAGGGCCTGGTCGGAGGAGGTGACCTCCGGGAGGGCGGATGCGGGTGCGATGGGCATGCTCACCACCCGAGCATATCTACGCGCGTAGCGGCCTGTACAGGGGGTGGGGGCGACTGGTGCGGGGGGCGGTGGCCGGGGTGCTGTGTGGTGCGGGGTCCTGTGGTGCGGGGTGCTGTGTGGTGCGGGGTCCTGGGGTGCGGGGCCGGTCCTCAAGCTCCCCCGGAGCTGCCTCTGGGGGGTGCCCCCGGACGGGCTGCCGTAGCCGGCTCGGCCGGGCCGGGTGGGGCACGCCCGGCTTCGCCGGGCGGCTGGGGCGCGAATCCTGGCTCCTTCGGCGAGCTGAGGAACGAAATCCAGCACCTCCGGCGGGCTGGGGGCGATCCCTGCCTCTTCGGTGAGCTGAGCCGTACCACTCCAGCACCTCCGGCGGGCTGGGGGCGAATCCCTGCCTCTTCGGTGAGCTGAGCCGCACCACTCCAGCACCTCCGGCGATTGAGGAGCGGGGGTTCGGGGGCTGGCCCCCGACCCGGGCCCGCAGGGTGCGGGGTCCTGTGGACCAGGGTCCGGCCTCAAGCTCCCAGGGCTGCCGGTCGCACCCGTCGCGCGGGTACGGGCTGGCCGGCGCCACCCCATCCGTCAGTGCGGCGCGTCGAGCAGGTGCCGGAAGCGCGTGTTGTGCGGCTCGGCGTCCTTGTCTCCCACGCTTGCGGTGAACTCCCTGCATGTGACGTTCACGAACGCCTCAACGGCCTTCCGGTCCGCCTGTGGCCAGCTCGGTGTCCCCCGGAGCCACGCGAGGGCGTCCGCCGGCGCATGCCCGTAGGTCATGAGCCATGTGGCCATGGACGCCGGATCGACCCATGCGGGGCCGAGCGCGGGCATCGCCCAGTCCACGACGTACGCGTCACCGCCCGCGTGGCTGATCACGATGTTGTGCGGGTTCAGATCCGTGTGGAGCAGATGTGAGCCCTTGAGCGCTTCTGCTTCCCCGGGGCGCAGATGTCCGGCGAACCGGTCCGAGAGCTGCGGAACGGGGTGCGCCGGGGCCCGCAGGCGGTGCATACGGCGCGTGACGCGCTTGAGCGCCGCCCGGTCACTCGTTCCGGGGCCGTAGTCGACGTGCCGACCGTCGACGTGGACGAATGCCAGCGCGAGCCAGCCGGCCTCCTCGATGCGGTGACGGAGGGTGGGACTGACACCCCCCACCGCGTCGTTCAGCCGCTCTTCACAGAGCAGCCCCGCCGCCCCGGCCGTGTCGGATGTCCGTACTCCTTTGAGGAACAGGCGCCCGCTGCTCCGGGTGTGTACAGCCAGTGCCACAGTGCAGTTGAAGCCGCTCCCGACGCTTTCGGAAGCGATCACCGGCCCGGTGTGCCGTTCCACGGCGTCGCGGAACGCCGCCGGAAGTTTTTCCCACTCGACTCGTTCAGTCATGTGTTCCTCGCTCGGTGACGAGAGGGGCACCAGATGACCGGCACCCCTCCCTCTGTCCGTTGTCAGCGTCGGGTGTGACCGCACTTCACGCAGCGGTCCGCACCGCTCCACTTCTCGTACTTGTGGTCACACTCGCCCAGAATCCACGGCTTCATTGCCTGAACCCTCCTGTTCGTTGTGGTGCTTCCCGGCCCGGTTGGGTCCGACGGTGCACGCGTCCGCTCCCTGGTGTCACGGCGGGGCGTGCGGTCCGTCCTCGGGCGAGCGTTCCGGGAGTCCGGTTCACCGGTTCTCGTTGAGGGCGGAAGCGGGTCCCGTCCGGCTGTGGTGACCCTCAGCACGTACAGCCGGACGGGAGTTGGGGGGGCTAGTCGGCGGGGCGCCGGAAGGTCGAGACCTGTTCGGTCTTCCGGACGTGCCGCCACGCGGCTTTCACCGACTCCGACCGGGTGCGCAGCGGGATGTCCCACTCGGCGAACCGGTCCCGTAGCCACGAGTTGCCGACGTTGTAGACGTGTGCGAGGGACAGAAGGGACTCGCCGTTCGTGTAGCGGCGGGTCACGTCGTCCCGCTGTGCGATGACGCGTTCCCGTGCGGCGTGGCGCTGCGGTGTCAGGGTGTAGGGCACGAGGGGTGTCTCCTGTCTGCGGATCTACTGGGGCCTGATGGCTTGTGTGGTTTTCCATGGCCGGCTGATTACGAGGACGTGGCGCGCCCGGTTGTCCACGGGTATCCCGGAGGCTGGGCAGTGACGGTCTGTTCCGTATTGGGCGCGGGCTCTGATGCGGCCCCGGTGGGCGGCGACGGCGCGGGCGCAGGCAGGGGCGCCCCCTTCGCAGTCCCAGACGCCGCATGGTCAGTTGTTCCTGCCGGTGTGCTCGTTGACGGCTTGGAGGCAGGCCCGCAGCCGGTTCACGGCGATTGGTCCGGGCAGCTCGTCCGGCTCAACCGTGGTCAGTTCGTAGCTGTGCCCGTCCGGGTGGCCCTGGTAGAGGGCGCACTCCTTGTGGGGGCCGTCCGTTTCGGGGCACACGGGCCGCGTGAGAACACGGGCGGGCAGTCCGCCGGTGCTCCAGTGCGCCCAGAGCATGCCCTCGCCCTGGCCGGCGACGGGCCACACCATCGCCCAGTGCGGGCCCACCCGGTGGCGTTCCAGGTGGCAGCGGATGAGGTACGGCCCGTCGGGGTGCCCGGGGAGCAGGTTCGGTGAGATGCGGCTGATGAGCCGTGCGAGGGCAGTGGGGAGGACCGACCAGACGGTGCACGTGAGGCGGGC
>NZ_JBEOYB010000119.1:0-13187 GCF_040296845.1 Streptomyces sp. NPDC001985 | reverse complement strand
GCTCTTCCGACCGGGGGCCCCGGCGAGCCCTAGGCCGTCTCTTTCGGATCGTGCCGGGGCTCGCGAGCCCCGGCACCGCGCCTCGCCGATCCGGCCTGCTCCGAGAGAAGCTCCCCAGGGCCTTGCGTCTCGGCCCGATCCGGACCGAAGGACCCTAGCGCCACTCCCCCGTCGCCAGAAAGTGCCTGATCTGCTCGGCGTGCGCAGTGATGTCCAGGCCCTGATCCTCCAGCCAGCCGTCGGAGTAGTACTTGTCGAGGTAGCGGTCCCCCGGGTCGCAGAGCAGGGTGACCACGCTCCCCCGGCGCCCGGCCCGCACCATCTCCGCGACGATCTTCAGCGCGCTCCACAGCCCCGTGCCGGTGGAGCCACCCGCCTTCCGGCCGATCGCGGTGTCGAGGGCGCGCACGGCGGCGACGCTCGCCGCGTCCGGGACCTTCATCATCCGGTCGATGGCGCCGGGGAGGAAGCTGGGCTCCATGCGGGGGCGGCCGATGCCCTCGATCCGGGAGCCGGCGTCGCTGGTGGCGCCGGGGTCGTTCCTGGTCCAGCCGTCGAAGAAACAGGAGTTCTCGGGATCGGGGACGCAGATCCGGGTGTCGTACTGCATGTAGTGCACATAGCGGGCGATGGTGGCCGAGGTGCCCCCGGTGCCGGCGGTGGCGACGATCCACGCCGGTTCGGGGTAGCGCTCCAGTCGGAGCTGCTGGTAGATGGACTCGGCGATGTTGTTGTTGCCGCGCCAGTCGGTCGCCCGTTCGGCGTAGGTGAACTGGTCCATGTAGTGGCCGCCGGTCCGTTCGGCGAGCGCCGCGGACTCCTCGTACATCCGCCGGGGGTCGTCCACGAAGTGGCACTTCCCGCCGTGGAATTCGATCAGGCGGATCTTCTCGGCGCTGGTGGTGCGCGGCATCACGGCGACGAAGGGGACGCCGATGAGGCCCGCGAAGTACGCCTCGGAGACGGCGGTGGAGCCGCTGGACGCCTCGATGACCGGTTTGCCGGGCCGAATCCAGCCGTTGCAGAGGCCGTAGAGGAAGAGCGAGCGGGCCAGCCGGTGTTTGAGGCTGCCCGTGGGGTGGGTGGACTCGTCCTTGAGGTAGAGATCGATCCCCCACTGCTCGG
This sequence comes from Streptomyces sp. NPDC001985, assembly GCF_040296845.1. Classification (NCBI taxonomy): domain Bacteria; kingdom Bacillati; phylum Actinomycetota; class Actinomycetes; order Kitasatosporales; family Streptomycetaceae; genus Streptomyces; species Streptomyces sp. NPDC001985. Next base: position 12,062 of record NZ_JBEOYB010000119.1, on the reverse strand, counting down.
GGAGCGGGAAACGGAGCAGATGGGTGTCGGCGGAGCGGTTGGCGTCGGCCTGCACCTTGCGGACGGCCTCCTTCAGCCAGTCCCGGTACTCCGGATCGGTGCGGTCCACATCCGCGGTCGCCGCCGCCCCGTCCGTCACTCGCTGCTCATCGGTGTCCATGGCCGCCGTTCCTCACCGTGCTGGTTCTCCGCTCCGCACCGCCACAGTAAGCCCCCCACCAGGACAAACGATGACTTGGGGAATCCATAGGGGCGGCTTGTGGTTCAGTTGGGTGTGGCATGGGCCCTTCCCACTGGTATACGGAGCGGGAGTTGGGCAGACTGCCAGCAGGCAAATGTCATGAAGGGGGCGGAGAACCTATGACGATGGCCGAGCCCGAGTTCCGGGCGACCGGGGTGCGGATCGAGCGGTGGCCTCGTTCGCTCACCAAGGCGGGGCAGGTGCTGATCAAGGACGGCCGGCTGGAGCTGCTGACCAGCTACGGCAAGGTGATCGACAGCGCGCCGGTCCGTGCGGTCAGGGCGGGGAGGGCCTGGTTCACCGACGAGGGCAGTGCCGCGCTGACGGTCAACGGCAAGCGGTACCGGCTCACCCTCGGACAGCGCAACCACCGGGCGGACCCGGAGACCCTGACGGGGCGCTTTCTGAAGGCCGTGCGCGGGGCGGGTGCCTCCGAGGGCTGAGCGGCCAGGGCGTTCACCTGAGTGCCGCGGAGCCGGAGGGCTCTCCGGAGTGCCGAGTTGCGGGACGGTCATGTGTGGTTCACGCTGATGTCACATCACTCAGGGTGCATCAGCGGTGACACTGTGATTGTGCGGTGGATCGCGGGCACCGCCGGGCACGACTCAGCAGGCAGCCTCTGCTGGATCATCCGACCTCCGTCTTCTTCCGGACCTCTTTCGGGGAGTCGCAGCCGTGATCAGCCAGTCAAGCAGGCACTGCACGGTGGAGCTCCAGGCCCTGCCGTCGCGGATCGGTCAGGTCCGCAGAATCGTATCGGCGCAACTGCGCTACTGGCATCTCGATCCTCTGATCGACCAGGCAGCGCTGGGCGTCACCGAGTTGCTGACCAATGTCCATCGGCACGCCGAACCGGACAAGATGTGTGTCGTGGACATCGAGCTGCTGCTCGACCGGCTCACGGTCTCGGTCCATGACCACGACCCGCGCATTCCGTCCGTGCCCGCCGCCGCCCCGGACGGCGATCTCTTCGCCACCTCCGGCCGGGGGCTCTCGTTGATAGCGGCGGTGAGCGAGCAGTGGGGCGTACAGCCTCAGGGCGATACGGGGAAGACCGTCTGGTTCACGCTCGCCGCGCCGCCGCCCCCGGCGGACCCGGCATCTCCCGCTCCCGAGGCGGCCGTCACCGCCCGGGCGCCGGAGGAGGCTCCGTTCATCGGGCTGGCCGAGGACGGCGAGCAGGGCGCGGGCACCGGTGAGAGCACCGGCTCCGAGGCGGAGGACTTCAGTCCCGAGCGCGATCCCGAGCGCGAGCCGGAGCCGGAGCCGGATGCGGACGCGGTCCGCGCGCCTGCCGCCGCCCGGACCGCCGTGGCGGGCTGATGGGCTGACCGGGGCTCCGGGCCGCTCTCCGGGTGCTCCCGGCGCTCCCGCCGCCGGGTGACCCCGCGGTCAGGACGGGCCGCCGTCGCGGCGGCCGAACTGCTCGTCCAGGACCGAGAGCCGGCGCCAGTACTCCTCCTCGTCGATCTCCCCCGCCGCGAACCGCCGTCCGAGCAGCGCGACCGGCGAACGGGGTCCCGGCGCGACGGCGGCGGGCCGGGAGGCGTACCCGCGCAGATGCCCCCGGGGCCCGCGCCAGACTCCGGTGCGGCGCAGCAGGACCACGAAGCCGGCCGCGACCGACGCCCAGACCAGGGGGAGAAGAAGAATCCACGGGCCGGTCACGGGTCCGTGTGCCAGCGTGTCCATATCTGTTCAGCTCCTCGGTGACGATGACGGTGAGGTGCGGCGCCCGGGCGCCCTGTCCCTTCCGAGGCTCCCGCCGGGGGCGGCCCGTGTCGTCGTACGGCCGGCGGCCCTCCGGATACCGCCCGGGGAGTACGGGACGGGTGCGGGCACGGGCCGCCGGCGGCGGGGCGGGGTGACACGGCCGGCCGCACCTCAGCCGGGCGGCGGGAAGGACCGCTCCAGCCTCCGCCGCAGCCGCTCCTCGTGGATGAGCCGGCCCACCAGGGCGCCCCCGTAGACCACCACGCCGACGCCCACCAGCCAGGACTGGAGCACCAGCACGGTCCCGAAGGGCCCGTAGGTGACCGCGTTGGAGGCGATCAGCGGGGAGAAGACGAACTGGGAGAAGATCCGCAGCCCCAGCATGAACAGCGCGGTCACCACCGCCCCGGGCAGCAGCGCCCGCCAGCGGACCCGGCCGCCGAGCAGCAGCCGCTGGGCGATCCAGAAGAAGAGGAAGGTGCCCGTCAGATCGACCAGCGCGGCAGCGGTGACGGCCACCGCGGACTCCGAGGCGGCCGGGGTGTTGACGAAGGCCAGCACGCCGAGGACGAGCAGGGCGAGAAAGACGACATGGCGCCACATGGTGTGCCAGCGGGCGGTGGGCAGGTCCCAGACCTTCTCGTAGCCGGTCTGCACCGCCGAGCCGAAGGTCAGGCCGAAGACCGCGAGGGCCGCGAGACCGAAGGCGGTGGTGCGCTGAAGGGCGGTGCCGGGCATGCCGAAGAGCCGTTCGACCTCGTCCTGCGAGGCCTGGGAGACCCCGAGCGCCTGCCCCAGCCAGCGGGCGAAGCCCTGGCTGCTCGCGGGGTCGGCCGCCGCGACGACGACCAGCAGCGGCACGAGGGTGAGAAAGCCGAGCGCGGCGAAGCCCATCGCGCGGTGCAGCAGCTCCATCGCGCGGGCCCGGTTCCAGGCGAGGGCGACGGGCGAGGCGAGAATCCGGGCGTGCAGTCGCCGGACCCGGTGCGGATGGGGCTGCGCACCGGAGGGCAGATGGGTCATAGCCCGCTCCCTACCCGTTCAGGGGCGGTGGGCCGCCCCGGGTGCCCCCGGACGGGTGGTGGGCGCCCCGGGCGGGCGTACGGGCGGGAGCCGGCGGACCGGAGGGCGCGCCCCGGCGCGGCTCGCCCCGGCCACCGGTGGTGACGCGACCGGCTCCCCGGCGGACGGCAGGGGTACGGAAGGTCAGGCCAGCGCGCCCAGCGGATCGTCGAGGACCGGCTGCCAGGCCAGCTCAGCGGCCCCCACCAGGCTGTTGTGGTCGAGGGTGCAGGCGAGGATCGGCACACCGCCGCCGCTGCGGCCCCAGAGACTGCGGCCGGCCACGACCGAGCGCAGCCGCTCCGGGTCGGCGGCGAGGAGTTCGCGGTGGAGCCCGCCGAGGATGATCCGGTCCGGGTCGAGCAGATTGACCAGTCCGGCGAGCCCCCGGCCCAGCCGGTCGACGAGCCTCTCGCCGGCCGCGCGGACGGCGGGGTCGTCGTACTCCGTGCGGAGCAGTTCCCTGGACTGCTGGAGCAGGGAGACCTCGGGGCCCGGGTCGCGGCCCGCGGCGACGAGGAAGGCCAGCGGGTCGGTCTCCACATCGAGACAGCCCCGGCCGCCGCAGTGGCAGGGGCGGCCCTCGGGGCTGACGGTGAGATGGCCGACCTCCAGCGCGAGGCCGGAACCGCCGGTGTGCAGCCGTCCGTCGACGACCAGGGCGCCGCCGACTCCCCGGTGCCCGGTGGCGACACAGAGGAGGTGGCGGGCTCCGCGCCCGGCGCCGTGGCGGTGCTCGGCGAGGGCGGCGAGGTTGACGTCGTTGCCGGCGAAGGCGGGGCCGGTGATCCCGGCCGCCCGGACCCGCGCGGCGAAGATCTCCCGCACCGGGGAGCCCGCCGGCCAGGCGAGGTGCAGCGGGTTGAGGGCCGTACCGCCCGGTTCGGCGACGGCGGACGGCACCGCGAGACCGGCGCCCACACAGCGGCGCCCGCTCGCGCGCAGCAGTTGGGCTCCGGCGTCGACGACCGCGCCGAGGACCTGAGCCGGGTCGGCGGCGACGGTGAGACAGCCGGGGGCGGTGGCGACGGTCCGGCCGCCGAGTCCGATGAGGGCCGCCCGGAATCCGTCGGCGTGGACCTGCGCGGCCAGCACCACCGGGCCGGACTCGTCGACGGAGAGCCGGTGCGAGGGGCGGCCCTGGGCGCCGGCCGGGGCGGCGGGCCGGGAGTCGACCCGGATCAGCCCGAGGGCCTCCAGTTCGGCGGCGACCGCGCCGGCGGTGGCGCGGGTGACACCCAGCGCGGAGGTGAGCACGGCACGGGTGGGCGCGCGGCCCGTGTGCACCAGTTCCAGAGCGGGGCCGAGTGCGCTCCGGCCCCTTTCCAGCTTTGTTCTGACGCTCGTCGCCTTGCCGTTCATACGGGCGAGTCTCCCATGATCCGAAGATGGCGCGGACGGGTTCCCCGGATCGCGCCCCCGCCGCCATTCTCCCTTTGTGCCGGACCCAAACAAAATTGGGAGGGCACCGCTCCGGGGGGATCTCGCGGCACCGCCGCCGCGTGGCCCCGACGGTGTTCCCCGCCCGGGACGGCTCCCTCCGCGCGGCGGGCGGGGCGTGCGCATCGCCGCGATCGAGGAACAGCCCGGGAGAGTGAGCGCCCGGGCTTCCTTTCCGGTGCCGGCGGCCGGGGCGGGCGCGCTCGCCGGGCCCCCGGGGATGGCCGTGACGGCGGCCATGGGGTGCGGCGGGATGCCGCCGGGGCCGCCTCTCGCCGGCCGGCTCCCGCCGCCGGTGACGGTCTCCGCGAGCGTGCGGGCGCGGTGCCGCCCGGCCGCGTGACCCGCGACAGCGGGGGGGGCGGGGAGGGTGCGGCGCACGCCGAACGGCCCCTGGGTGCGGGCGGGGCCGGGCACCCGGGGCAGGGGGCGGCGCACACCGAAAACCCCCGGGCACGCGGCACACACCGAAGGGCTTCCGGGCACGCCGGGTGCGGGCGGGGCCGGGCACCCGGGGCGGGGCCGCGCCTTGCCCGTCGGCCGCCGCCCTGTGAGACTCCCGTACATGACACCAGGTCCACGACGTACTCAGTCGGAGCGGGACGCGATCACCGTCGAGATCGGTTACGCCCTGCTGAGCGGGGTGTTCGTGGCGGCCGTGGCCTTCGGCGCGATCGCCGGCCCCAAGCTCGCCTTCACCTTCCCGTACGCCATCGAGCGCGGGCTGCTGCTGGCCGGCTGCGGCGCGGCGGCGCTCGTCTTCCTGGTGCGGGTGGTGACCGTGCTCCGCAGGCTCCCCGCCGCGGCCGCGGCCGCGAGGAGGCGGCCGGCTCAGCCCAGCCAGCCGGGCCGGACGAGCCCCGACTCATAGGCGAGGACGACGAGCTGGGCGCGGTCGCGCGCCCGGAGCTTCACCATGGTGCGGCTGACATGGGTTTTGGCGGTCAGCGGGCTGACGACCAGTCTGCGGGCGATCTCCTCGTTCGACAGACCCATGCCGACCAGCGCCATCACCTGCCGCTCGCGCTCGGTCAGCTCCGCCAGCCGCTCCGCCTCGGCGGGGGCCTTGGAGCGGGCCGCGAACTCCGCGATCAGCCGCCGGGTCACCCCCGGCGACAGCAGGGCGTCCCCCTCCTTCACGGCCCGTACGGCGCGCAGCAGTTCCTCCGGTTCGGTGTCCTTGACCAGGAAGCCCGAAGCTCCGGAGCGGATCGCCTCGAAGACGTACTCGTCCAGCTCGAAGGTGGTCAGCATGACCACCTTCACCTCGGCGAGCAGCTCGTCGGCGGTGATCCGGCGGGTGGCGGCGAGCCCGTCGACCACCGGCATGCGGATGTCCATCAGCACCACGTCCGGGCGCAGTTCGCGCACCCGGCGGACCGCCTCCTCGCCGTCGGCGGCCTCGCCCGCCACCTCGATGTCCCGCTGGGCGTCGAGCAGCGCCCGGAAGCCCGCCCGCACCAACAGCTGGTCGTCGGCGAGCAGTACACGGATCACATCGGTCTCCTGAGCGGTCGGGGTGTGGGGACGGGGCGCGCGGGGCCGGGCGCCGCAAGGGCTGCGAGGGCTGCGGGGACGGCGGGGGCGCGGCTCACGGCGTCTCCTTCGGCTGTACGGGGAGGTCGGCCCGCACCCGGAAACCGCCATCGGGCCGGGCTCCGGCCTCGATCGTGCCACCCAGCGCGGCGGCGCGCTCCCGCATCCCGGCGAGTCCGTTGCCGCTGCCGCCCGCGTCGGAGCCGCCCGCCGGGCCGTCGTCGTCGATCCGGAGCGCGAGCCGGCCCGGCCCGTAGCCGATCCGCACCTGGGCGCGGCGCGAACCGGAGTGCCGCACCACATTGGTGAGGGCCTCCTGGACGATCCGGAAGGCCGCGAGATCGGTGCCGGGCGGCAGCGGGAAAGGGGAGCCGTCGGTGGCGATGGTGACGGTCAGCCCGGCGGCGGCGGCCTGGTCGGCGAGTTCGGGGAGCCGGTCGAGACCGGGGGCGGGCGCGCGGGGCGCGTCACCGGGCGCGCGGAGGCTGTCCAGGACCTGGCGCACCTCCCCCAGGGCCTCCTTGCTGGCCGCCTTGATGGTGGTGAGCGCGGTGCGGGCCTGCTCGGGGTCGCTGTCGAGGAGGGCCAGTCCGACGCCCGCCTGCACATGGATCACGGAGATGGAGTGGGCGAGCACATCGTGGAGTTCACGGGCGATCCGCAGCCGCTCCTCGTCGGCTCGGCGTCTGGCGCGCGCCGCCCGCTCGGCCCGCTGGCGGGCCCACTCCTCGCGCCGCACCCGCACGAGTTCGGCGCCGGCGAGGACCGCCGACACCCAGGCGGCGACGACCAGCTCCTGCGTCCAGGGGGAGCCGTGGTCCCCGGCGGGCGGCAGATAGGCGTAGAGCCAGTGCGCGAAGAGGACATGGCAGACCCAGAAGACCCCGACGATCCACCAGGCGGCCCGGCGGTGGCCGCCGACGACGGCCCAGAAGGCGGCGACCACGACCGGGAGGAAGACCGGGCCGTACGGATAGCCCGCGCAGAGGTAGAGGAGCGTGACACCGGCGACGGCCGCCAGACAGGCCACCGGCCAGCGGCGGCGGACCAGCAGCAGCGCGGGGGCCAGCAGGAGCAGGGCCCACGCCAGGCCGTCGAGCGCGGCGCGGTGCTGGCCCTGGGCGGCGAAGCGGGTGCCGACGAGGATGATCACGGCCACCGCGAGGGTGGAGCGCCAGGGCACCCGACGGGCCCGCCGGGTCCCCCAGGGCCGCGGGCGCGGTGCTCCGTCCGGCTCCTCGTGCGGGCCGCAGCGGCGGCGGACCTGCTGTTCTTCCATGGCGGCCACGCTAGACGGGCGGGGGCGGCGGGGCGTCCGCCCGGCGGCGCGACCGTGCGTACTCCTGGAGGAGTACGGCCTCGGGGGCCGTACCGCTCCCGGTGGCCCGGCCGGGAGCGGGTTCAGCCTCCGGAGCGGCTGCCCGCCCGGCTGCCGGGGAGCGCACCGGCGGGGTGGGCGCCGAGGCCGGTCTCGTGCGCGAGCCGGGCCACGGCCTCGTCGAAGAAGGCGTCCCGGTCCTCGACCAGCCGGTTGAACTGGCCGAACACCTCGAAGGAGATCAGCCCGAAGAGCTGCGACCAGGCGGCCACCAGGGCGACGACGGCGGCCGGGGGCAGATCGGGGGCGAGGGTGGCGGTGAGCCGGTGCGCCTCGGGGCGGATCTCCTCGGCGAGGGACGGCAGGGCGAGGCCGCCGGAGCGGTGGGCGTCGCGGGCGATCGAGATCAGGGCGGCGCCGACGCGGGCGGCGGGGGCGACGGTGTCGCGGGGGGCGGTGTAGCCGGGGACCGGGGAGCCGTAGATCAGGGCGTACTCATGGGGGTGGGCGAGCGCCCAGGCGCGCACGGCTCGGCAGAGGGCGAGCCAGCGAGCGGTGGGGGCGGGGGCGGCCGGTGGGGCGATGGCGGACTCGGCGGTGGCTCCGACGGCGTCGTACGCGTCGACGATGAGCGCGGTCAGCAGTTCGTCGCGGCTGGGGAAGTAGCGGTAGAGGGCGGAGGAGACCATGCCCAGCTCGCGGGCGACCGCGCGGAGGGAGAGCTTGGCGGCTCCCTCGGCGGCGAGTTGCCGGCGCGCCTCGTCCTTGATGGCGGCGGTGACTTCGATGCGGGCTCGGGCGCGGGCGCCTCGGATCGTGGTCATGCGCGCAGTCTTTCACGTTTTGGAGCAGCGCCCACTAATGAGAGCAGTGCTCTTGCTTTAGCGCACCGCTCCGATGCACACTGATCTCAAGCGAGAGCACTGCTCTCGGAATCCGGTACCCACCCCTGGAGCCCGTCATGGCGCAGCAGATCGCCCACTACATCAAGCCCAACGGTGTCGACACCGCCGTGAACCGCGCGATCGGCTGGCTCGCCCGGCGCGGGGTGAGTCTGATGGGGAGCAGTGAGCTGTCCGTCGTCGGGCGCACCAGCGGTGAGTGGCGGAGCATCCCGGTGAACCCGCTCTCCCACGAGGGGAGCACCTATCTGGTCTCCGCACGCGGCCACTCCCAGTGGGTGCGCAATCTCCGCGCCTCGGGCGGCGGGAAGCTCACGCTCGGCCGCAGCACCCGCCGGTTCGCCGCCGTGGAGCTGTCCGACGAGGAGAAGCCGGAGCTGCTCCGCGCCTATCTGAAGCGCTGGGGCTGGGAGGTGGGCCGCTTCTTCGGCGAGGTGACCGCCGCCTCCACGGACGAGGAGCTCCTGGCCGCCGCCCCCAGGCACCCGGTCTTCCGGATCACGGTCACGGAGTGACCCCCCGCGAACGCCCTCCCACCGACGGACCGGGCCACACCCGGCCCCGCCGACCCTCAGGGCCCCGCCCTCCACAGAAGCCAGAAGACCACACCCAACCGAACCGACCCCCAAGGCACCCCGAGACCCAGAGACCGCAGACCGCACACTCAGCCCCGCCGGCGTTTGAGGCGCGGGGTCCGGGGCGGAGCCCCGCCAGGCGCCGCGCCCCGCGGGCATCCCGGCCACCGGGTGGGTCCGCACCCGGACGCCGGACAGGCCCCCGGGGTGGGGAACCCGGCCCGGCCCTCCACCGAGGCCCCGGCGGGCAGGCCGAACCTCAGACCCCGGCGCGCCGGTCCAGGGATTCCACCACCCGGCGCGCCACCCCGCTGGTGCGCACAATCCCCGCCAGCGTGGTCGAACCACGGGTGATGTCCGCGAAGGCCCGCCAGGCGGGCCGCAGGCCGGTGATCGCGGCGTGGAAGACACCGGGGCGCCGCTCGAACGCGGCGAGCAGCCGCCTCCCCACCCCCATCTCCACACCGAGCCCCGCCTTGATCGCGAAGGCGTAGTTCAGCGCCTGGCGCCGCGCGTCCACCGCGTCGTGCGCCTCGGAGATCCGCACCGCCCACTCGCCCGCGAGCCGCCCCGACCGCAGGGCGAAGGAGATGCCCTCGCGTGTCCAGGGCTCCAGCAGCCCCGCCGCGTCACCGCAGACCAGGACCCGGCCACGGGAGAGCGGTGAGTCGTCGCTGCGGCACCGGGTCAGATGGCCCGAGGAGATCGCGGGCTCGAACCCGGCGAGGCCCAGCCGGGCGATGAAGTCCTCCAGATAGCGCTTGGTCGCCGCGCCCTCGCCGCGCGCCGAGATCACACCGACGGTCAGCGTCTTCCCCTTGGGGAACACCCAGCCGTAACTCCCCGGCATCGGGCCCCAGTCGATCAGCACCCGCCCGGCCCAGTCCTCCGCCACCGGGTCCGGCACCGGGATCTCGGCCTCCAGACCGAGATCGACCTGGTCGAGCTTGACCCCGACATGGGCTCCTATCCGGCTGGCGCTGCCGTCGGCGCCGACGACCGCGCGGGCGAGGACGGTCTCCCCGGCGGAGGTCACCACGGCCACCGTGCGCCGGTCGGGGACGGCCGCGCCGTGCTGCTCCACCCGGGAGACGGTGACCCCGGTGCGCAGGGTGGCGCCCGCCTTCTGGGCGTACTCGACCAGCTGGGCGTCGAACTCCGGGCGGTTGATCAGCCCGAAGAGCATCTTCTTGGAGCGGCGGGTCCGGGTGAGCCGGCCGTTCAGTGTGAAGGTGACGGCGTGCACCCGGTCGCGCAGCGGGAGATCGAACCCGGGCGGGAGACTGTCCCGGGTGGGGCCGATGATCCCGCCGCCGCAGGTCTTGTAGCGGGGCAGCTCGGCCTTCTCCAGCAGCAGCACCTGACGGCCCGCCACCGCCGCCGCGTAGGCCGCCGAGGCCCCCGCGGGCCCGGCACCGACGACCACGACGTCCCACACCGTCCCCTCGTGCTCCACTGCCTCTGCCTCTGCTCCGGTGCCGCCGTTCTCGCTGCTCACGATGTGCTTCTGCTCCCGATCCGACGCGTGCCCCATGCTCTCGACGGCATCCTACGGCGCGGCCGTCTCACCCCGCTGTGGGAGGATCGACCACACATTTGCCGTACACACACCGCACAACGTCGTACCCCCCTGGAGCGTGCCCATGACCGCCGATCCGATCGCCGAGACCGTGGCGGCCCTGCTGCCCCGCGCCAAGGCGGAACTGGCCGAGCTGGTGGCCTTCAGGTCGGTGGCCGATCCGGCGCAGTTCCCGGTCGGCGAGTGCGAGGCCGCGGCGGCCTGGTGCGCGGGGGCGCTGCGGGAGGAGGGCTTCGAGGATGTCGCCGTGCTCGACACCCCGGACGGCAGCCAGGCCGTCTACGGCTTTCTGCCCGGCCCCGAGGGGGCGCGCACGGTGCTGCTCTACGCCCATTACGACGTCCAGCCGCCGCTGGACACGGACGCCTGGATCTCGCCGCCGTTCGAGCTGACCGAGCGTGACGGCCGTTGGTACGGACGGGGTTCGGCCGACTGCAAGGGCGGCTTTGTCATGCATCTGCTGGCCCTGCGCGCCCTGCGGGCGAACGGCGGGGTGCCGCTCTCGGTCAAGGTGATTGTGGAGGGCTCGGAGGAGCAGGGCACGGGGGGTCTGGAGCGTTACGCGGAGGCGCACCCGGAGCTGCTGGCGGCCGACGCCATCGTGATCGGGGATTCCGGGAACTTCCGCGAGGGGGTCCCGACGGTCACGGCGACGCTGCGCGGGATGACGCTCCTGCGGGTGCGGGTGGACACCCTTGAGGGCAATCTGCACTCGGGCCAGTTCGGCGGTGCCGCGCCGGACGCGCTGGCCGCGCTGATCCGCGTACTGGACTCGCTGCGCGCCGAGGACGGTTCGACGACCGTGGACGGGCTGGAGGCCGGGCAGCGCTGGGAGGGGCTGGAGTACCCGGAGGCGGACTTCCGCGGTGACGCGGGGGTGCTGGACGGGGTGGAGCTGATCGGCGCCGGGTCGGTCGCCGACCGCATCTGGGCGCGGCCCGCGGTGACCGTTCTCGGCATCGACTGCCCTCCGGTGGTCGGCGCGACGGCGTCCGTGCAGTCGAGCGCGCGGGCGCTGGTCAGTCTGCGGGTGGCGCCGGGCCAGGACGCGGCCGGGGCGACGGAGCTGCTGTCGGCGCATCTGCGGGCACACGTCCCGTGGGGGGCGCGGGTGTCGGTGGAGCAGACGGGGCAGGGTCAGCCGTTCCTGGCGGATGTGCGCAGCCCCGCGTACACGGCGATGGCCGACGCGATGCGGGTGGCCTATCCGGGTGAGGAGATGCAGTCGGCGGGCATGGGCGGCTCGATCCCGCTCTGCAGCACGCTCGGATCGCTGTACCCGGAGGCGGAGATCCTGCTGATCGGGCTGAGCGAGCCCAAGGCGCAGATCCACGCGGTGAACGAGTCGGTCTCGCCCGAGGAGCTGGAGCGGCTCTCCGTCACGGAGGCGCTCTTCCTGCGGAACTACGCGGCGGGCTGAACAACGGGGTGGACGGCCGACGGGACGACCGACCGCACGACGGACCGGACGACCGACGGAACGACCGACGGACCGGACGACCGACGGAACGACCGACGGAACGACCGACGGAACGACCGACGGACCGGACGACCGACGGGACGGCTCCGCCGGGCGCCCTCCGCGACGCCCGGCGGAGCCGTTCACGGCCCAGGTCGTCTCTTTCGGATCGTGCCGGGGCTCGCGAGCCCCGGCACCGCGCCTCGCCGATCCGGCCTGCTCCGAGAGAAGCTCCCC
>NZ_JBEOYB010000118.1:0-13231 GCF_040296845.1 Streptomyces sp. NPDC001985 | reverse complement strand
TCTACGCCGACACCCGCCGGCTCCTCGCCGACGAGCTGGGCGTCGACCCGCGCCCCGAACTCTCCCGCCTCCAGGAGCGCATCCTCCGCGCCGACAAGGAGCTGGTGATCCCCGGCGGCGCCGGCGAGGCCACCGGCCCCGTCCCTCCCCGGCCCGCCCAACTGCCCTCCAGGGCACACGATTTCACCGGACGGGTCTCTTTCGTCCAGGAGCTGGTCCATACGCTCGCCACCAGTGAGGGTTCGGTGATGGCGGTCTCCGCGCTCGCCGGCATCGGCGGCGTCGGCAAGACCACCCTCGCCCTCGAAGTGGCCCACGAGGCCCGCCCGCACTTCCCCGACGGCCAGCTCTACGCCGACCTCCGGGGAACAGGGAGCCGTGCCGCCGAACCGGCCGCCGTCCTCGGCTCCTTTCTGCGCGCCCTCGGCACCGGGGACTCCGCCATCCCCGACTCCCCGGAGGAGCGGGCCGCGCTCTACCGCTCCACGCTGGACGGGCGCCGTGTCCTGGTCCTGCTCGACAACGCCCGGGACGCCGCCCAGGTCCGCCCCCTGCTGCCCGGTGCGCCGGGTTGCGCCACCGTGGTCACCAGCCGGGCGCGGATGGTCGACCTGGCGAGCGCCCATCTGGTCGACCTCGATGTGATGTCCCCCGAGGAAGCCCTCCAGCTCTTCACCCGGATCGTGGGCGACGAGCGGGTCCTGGCCGAGCACGAGGCGGCCCGCGAGACCGTCGCCGCCTGCGGCTTCCTGCCGCTGGCCATCCGGATCGCCGCCTCCCGGCTGGCCGCCCGCCGCACCTGGACCATCTCCGTGCTCGCCGCCAAGCTCGCCGACGAGCGCCGCCGGCTCGACGAACTCCAGGCCGGCGACCTCGCCGTGAAGGCCACCTTCGAACTCGGCTACGGCCAGCTCGACCCGGAGCAGTCCCGCGCCTTCCGGCTGCTCGGCCTCGCCGACGGCCCCGACATCTCCCTCGCCGCCGCCGCGGCCCTGCTGGACCGGTCCGCGCACCGGGCCGAGGACCTGCTGGAGGGGCTCGTCGACACCTCCCTCCTGGAGTCCGCCGCGCCGGGCCGCTACCGCTACCACGACCTCGTCCGGCTCTACGCGCGCGCGTGCGCCGAACGCGACGAGCGCCCCGAGGACACCGGCGCGGCCCTCTCCCGGCTGCTGGACTTCTACCTCGCCACCGTGAGCCGGGTGTACGCCATCGACCGGCCGGGCGACCGCCTCCCGGACCACCTGGAATCCACCGGGACCGACGGGCTCTCGTTCGCCCGCCGGCAGGAAGCCCTCGACTGGCTCTACACCGAGGCTCCCTGCCTCCTCGCCTGCGCCCAGCAGTCCACCGCCGACAGCGGGGGTCTGCGGCGCGCCGTCGACCTGCTCTGGGCCGCCAAGGACCTGGCCGAGTCGGGGGCCAACTCCCAGCAGTACGCCGCCGCGGCGCTCACCGCCCGGGACGCCGCGAGCCGGGTGGACGACAGCCGGGCACTGGGCCGCGCCCACACCGTCCTCGCCCAGGCCCATCTGGTCGCCGGCCGTTACACGGAGGCGGACGAGGAGGCGGAGCGGGCCGCCCGGTTCGCGAGCCGGGCGGGCGACGCGGCGCCCGTCTTCTGGGCCGACAACGACCGCGGCATCATCGCCGTCAACCAGGGGCGGCACGCCGACGCCGAGCGGTTTCTGCGCCGGGCCATGGAGGGCTTCCGCGCGGACGGCAACGGCCCCGGTGAGGCGAGCGCCCTGGGCAATCTCTCCCGGCTCCACCTCTTCATGGGCCGCGTCGAGCAGTCCATCGACCTCGCCCGCCAAGCCCTCGACCTGCTGCTCCGTCTCGGGTTCACCGTTCGGGTGGCCAACGCGCGCTATGTGCTGGGAGTCGCCCTCACCGAGGCGGGAAGCCTGGCCGAGGCGCTGGAGGAACTGACGGAGGCGCGGGAGAGCTTCGGCGCGGTCCGGCAGCGGCTGTGGGAGGGGACGACCCTGTTCCGTATCGCCCAGGTCCATCTGGCCGCCCACCGCCCCGCCCGGGCCGCGCAACACGCCGAACAGGCCCTGGCCATCGGCTGCATCGGCGGCGACCGCATCCGCGCCAAGGTCCTCATCACCCTCGGCCGGGCGCTCTCCGCGCTCGGCCAGGCCGACCGCGCCCGGGCCTGCTGGCGGGAGGCGCTCGCCCTGCACGAGCAGCTCGGGTCGGCGGAGGCGGAGGAAGTGAGGGCACTCCTCGGCCCGCTCAGCGCCGTCTGAGGCACCGGGCGGGCCGGGGCCGGGCGCCTACCAGGTGACCGGCAGCTCCCGCAGCCCGTTGACGAGCCGGTCCTCGCGCCACGCCAGCGCGGCGAGATCCTCCGTCGGGCGCAGCCCGGGGAAGCGCCGCAGCAGGCTCCCGATGGCCACCTCCATCTCGATCCGGGCCAGCGCGGCGCCGAGGCAGGCGTGCGCGCCGTGGCCGAAGGCGACATGGCCGCCCGGCGGGCGCCGTATGTCGAAGCGGTCCGGTTCGCCGAATCTGCCGGCGTCGCGGTTGGCCGCGGCCGGCAGCGGCATCACGCCCTCACCCTCGCGGATCGTCACCCCGCCCAGCTCCAGCTCGCCCCTGGCCACCATGATCAGGAAGAAGGTGCCCTGCGGCTGGTAGCGCAGGATCTCCTCCACCGCTCCCGGCAGCAGCCCCGGGTCGGCGCGCAGGGCGTCGAGCTGCTCCGGGTGCTGGAACAGCCGCCACATCCCCGCGCCGATGGAGTTGACCGTGGTCTCGTAGCCACCGATGAGCACGGTCTGCGCCAGCCGCACGATCTCCGTGTCGGTCAGCGCGTCGTCGGTGTCGTGCCGCGAGGCGAGCCAGCCGCTGATCACATCGTCGCCCGGCTCGGCCCGGCGGGCCGTCACCAGCTCGCCCAGATAGCCCTGGATCGCGGAGCGGGCGGCGTCCACCTCCTCCACCGTGGTCCCGAGCACCGTGACGATCCGGTCCGACCAGACCGTGAACCGGTCGCGGTCCTCGGCCGGGACGCCGAACAGCTCCGAGATCACCGTGATCGGCAGGGGATAGGCCAGGCCCTGGACGAGATCGGCGGGCGGGCCGGCCGCCTCCAGCTCGTCCAGCAGCCCGTCCGTGAGCTGCTGGACGCGCTCGCGCAGGGCGGCGATCCGGCGCGCGGTGAACGGCCGCGCGGCCGGACGGCGCACCTGGGTGTGCACGGCGCCGTCGTGCTGGAGCGTGCGGAAGGCCTTGCGGTAGCCGCCGATGGCACCGGACGTGCCCACCTCGGGGTCTCCCTCCCCCACGACCCGCGACAGCAGCGGATGGGTCAGCGCCGTCCGCACCTCCTGGTAGCCGGTGACCAGCCACACCGGGTTCCCGCTGGGCAGCCGCACCCGGGCGACCGGGGCGCCGGGCAGCGGAACGGGGTCGCCCGTGAAGGCGTGGCCGGGGTAGTCGGGGATGGTCTCGGTGTCACGCATGGGGGTCTCCTTCGCCTCGCCACGGCTCACGGGGGCCGCCCGGCGGCGGTTCAGCGGTACCCGGCGCCCGGGGCACCCGTGGCCGGATCGGGACCCCCGCCCGGAGGTCCGGTCAGCCGAACGGAGCAAGGCCGCCGGGGGATTCGCCGCCGGGTCCGGCCGCACCCGGTCGCCCCGAGGCCCCCGGGAGCGGCGCCCGCCACCGCGTACACCCGCCGGCCGCGCCCTCGTACGGATGCCGCTCCTCACCCGTACGCACCGGCACACGTGGCCGGATTCCGCTCCCCGTTGGGCCGTCTCCGCGCAGGAGTTGCGGGGCACCGGACGACATGAGTCCGTGGATGCGTGCTTTGCCGGATATGACTGTCAGGAGGAGGCATGCGCACCGAGCAGAACGGCCACTCGGCCGACAAGCTGTCCGTGGTGTACTCGGTCCACGTCGTCGAAGGCGGTGAGCAGGGGTTTCTCGACGCGTACGAAGGCATACGGAAGTCCGTCGCCAGCGTCCCCGGCCACATCATCGACCGGCTGGGAGAACCCATCGACGACTCCCGGCAGTGGGTGATCAGCAGCGAGTGGGAGTCGCCCGAACACTTCTTCGCCTGGCAGCAGGGCGAGGACCACCGCGCACTGCTGGCCCCGCTGCGCGTCTGGGTCGACCAGACGCAGTCGCTGCGGTTCCGGATCATCCAGGAGACCGTGGGAGCCAAGACATGACACAGGACACCGGGCCCGTCGCCGTACTGGGCCTCGGCTCGATGGGCACCGGACTCGCCACCCGCCTCCTCGACCGGGGAGTGCGGGTACGGGTCTGGAACCGCACCGCGGAGCGTGCCGCGCCGCTCGCCGACGCCGGGGCCGTCACCGCGGCCCACCCCGCCGAAGCCATCGAGGGCACGAGCGCCGCGATCTGCACGGTCGCCGACAGCGAGGCCCTCGCCGCCGTGCTGCGCGGCCCGGACGGCATCCTCTCCGGCGCCCCCTACCCCGGCGCGCTGGTCTGCGCCAGCACCGTCGCCCCCGACGAGGTGGTCCGCCTCACCGGGGGCCACCACTCCGTGCTGGACGTCGGCATGCTCGGCAACCGGGAGCACGCCCGCAGCGGGGAGCTGAGGCTCTTCGTCGGCGGCGAGGAACGTGTCTTCACCGCCGGCCTGCCCCTCCTCGAACTGCTGGGCAAGGAGGTCGTCCACCTCGGCGGACTCGGCTCCGGCATGCGGATGAAGCTGCTCCTCAACCTGCTGATGGGCATCGAGGTGCAGGCCATGGCGGAGGCCGTGGAACTGGCGGCGGCCTCCGGACTCGACCGGGGACTCGTCCTCGGCGCCATCGCGGGCAGCGGCTTCGCCTCGCCCGTCATGGCCTTCAAGTCCAAGCGGCTGACGGCCGGGCGCTTCGACCAGCCGGACTTCCGGCTGCGGCTGATGGCCAAGGACCTGCTGCTGGCGTCGAGTCAGGCCGAAGCGGCCGGACTGCGGCTCCCGCTCCTCGCCGCCGCCACGGAAACCCATGTCAGCGCCACCGAGCGGGGCCACGGCGACGAGGACTGCGTCGCGGTCGCCCATGTACTCACACCATCACCGGGAACCCATCCATGATCATCGACATTCATGGCCATCTGTCCCCACCGGAGGCCGCCCGGCGCTTCCCCATGCCCCCCGCCCTGACCGACGTCGACGCCATGCTCGCCGCCCGCGCGCAGGCCGGCATCGACCTCACCATCATCGGCAGCCCGGTCGGGGCCGGCGCCATGGCACGCGTCCCCGGCGTCGACAACTACCGCCAGCCGCGCGACCGGCTGCGCGGCTTCCACGACTGGATGTCCGGTCTGATCTCCACCTTCCCGGACCAGCTGCGCGGCTATGTGTACGCCAACCCGTTCGGCGACGACGACCATCTCGAAGGCGTCCGCGAGACCCTCGCCGACCCCGCCTTCGTCGGTCTGATCACCACCTCCAGCGTCCACGGCGAACTGCTCGCCTCACCCAGGGCCGATGGATTCTTCGCCCTCGCGGCGGAGACCCGGGCGCCGGTCCTGGTCCACGCCCCGGCCGAGCCGATCGGCACGGAACGCGTCGACGATCTCGGCTTCGTCGAACAGATCGGCCGGTTCGGCGACCTCACCGTGGGCATCGCGATGATCGCGTTCGCGGGATGGCTGGACAAGTACCCGGAGCTGCGGCTGATCGGCGCCACCGGCGGCGGCGCCCTGGCCCTGCTGCCCGAACGGCTCCAGACCGCGGCCCGGCCCCGGCACTGGGGCCCGGGCGCGCCCGGGGCGGACGGGCCCGCGGACCGCCGGCCCCCGGCCGAGCCGGGCGAGGCGCTGCGCCGGATGTACGTCGACACCAGCACCTACAGCCCGGCACACCTCGGGCTCAACGCGGAGGTGCTGGGTCCGGAACGGATGATGTTCGGCACCGACTCGCCGCCGATCTCCGTACCGCTGGAGGAGTACATCCGCATGATCGAGAAGCTGCCCCTCGACAAGGCGTCCCAGCAGCTCATCCTCGGCGGCAACGCCGAGGCCGTCTTCGACCTCAGGAGCCGTCCGTGACCAGTGTGGAGGACCCGGCCGTCGCCGCCGAGCAGTGCACCCCCGAGTTCCGGCGGAACCCGTACCCCGTCTACGAGCACCTCAGGGAGACGGCGCCCGTCTGCCCGATGCGCCCCCGGCACGGCATCGACACCTATCTGATCACCCGTTACGAGGACGCGCGGGCGGCGCTCTCCGATCCCCGCTTCAGCAAGGACATGTACGGGGCGATGGAGTCGTACCGGAGGATCTTCGGCGACTCCTCCGTGGCCCTCGACGACCACATGCTGAACTCCGACCCGCCCAAGCACACCCGGCTGCGGAAGCTGGTCAGCTCCGGATTCACCCCGCGCCGGGTGGAGTCCCTGCGGCCCCGTATCCGCGAGGTCGTGGACGCGCTGCTCGACGGGTGCGACCCCGGCGAGCCCGTCGATCTGCTGCCCGCCTTCGCCTTCCCGCTGCCGATCATCGTGATCTGCGAACTCCTCGGTGTGCCGGCGCAGGACCGGGCCAAGGTCCAGGAGTGGTCCACCACGGTGGCCCAGACCGGCTTCAGCAAGGAGTCCAAGCTCGCCCAGCAGCGTGCCGAGGAGAGCCTGTACGCCTACTTCGCCGAGGTCATCGAGGACAAGCGCGCCCACCCCGGCGACGATCTGCTCAGCGCCCTCATCGAGGCCCGTGACGAGAACGGCACCCTCACCGAGCACGAGATGATCTCCACGGCGTTTCTGCTGATGTTCGCGGGACACAAGACCACCGCGTTCCTCATCGGCAACGCCGTCCACCACCTCCTCTCCCACCCCGAGCAGCTCCGCGCCGTGCGCGAGGACCCGGAGCTGCTCGGACCGGCGGTGGAGGAGGTGCTGCGCCACGACGGCTCGGTGGAGACCGCGACCTTCCGCTTCGCGACCGAGGACGCCGAGATCGCCGGAACCCGCATCCCCCGGGGCGCCCTGGTCCAGATCGCCCTCAACTCGGCCAACCGGGACCCGGGGAAGTTCGACGACCCGGACCGCTTCGACGTGGCGCGGCCGGGCAGCCCCCAGAGCGCCCATCTGGGGTTCGGCCACGGCATCCACTACTGCCTGGGGGCGCCGCTCGCGCGGCTGGAGACACAGCTCGCCCTCACCGGCCTCTTCGGCCGCTTCCCGAGGACCGCCTTCGCCCACCCCGAACGGGAAGCCACCTGGATGGAGGTCCCGTTCCCGGCGTTCCGCGGTCTGACCGAGCTGTCCGTCGTCCTCGAACCCCGTCCCTGACCCGGGCGCGAAGGGCCACGGCGGCGGCCGCCCCGCTCCG
Organism: Streptomyces sp. NPDC001985; assembly: GCF_040296845.1. Classification (NCBI taxonomy): domain Bacteria; kingdom Bacillati; phylum Actinomycetota; class Actinomycetes; order Kitasatosporales; family Streptomycetaceae; genus Streptomyces; species Streptomyces sp. NPDC001985. The sequence continues at coordinate 5,923 of NZ_JBEOYB010000118.1, read as the reverse complement.
CCGGACCGCTCCCGGGCGGCCCGGCGGAGCGTGTTAGCGTGGCACGGCCCGCAGGGAACGCGCCCCGGCGGCACCCGCCCCGACGGCACCCTTTCGCGCGGAACACCCGCGACCAGCACCGACCGGGAACGGCAGCGGCCCGGGACCCGGAACCGGCCGCGGAGAAACGGAACCTCCTCCATGACCACCTGGACCACCCGCCCCGAGCGGCCCGGGGACGCCGCCGCCGTCCACGGGATCAACGCGTCGGCCTTCCCCACCCCGGCGGAGGCCGACCTCGTCGACGCGCTCCGCGCGGACCCCGGCGCCTGGATCGAGGGTCTCTCCCTGGTGACCGAGGCCCCCGACGGCACTCTCGCCGCGCACGCCCTGCTCACCCGCTGCCACATCGACGGCCACCCCGCGCTCGCCCTCGCCCCGTGTGCCACGCTCCCCGCCCACCAGCGCCGGGGAGCCGGCTCCGCGGCGATCCGCGCGGCACTGGAGGCCGCCCGGGAACGGGGCGAGGCCCTCGTGGTGGTCCTCGGACACGCCGACTACTACCCCCGGTTCGGGTTCGAGCCCGCCTCCCGCTGGGGCATCCGCGCGCCGTTCGAGGTGCCGGACGAGGCGATGATGGCCCTGGTGCTCGACTCCGGCCGGCCGGTTCCGTCCGGTGTCATCCGCTGGGCGGACGCCTTCGGCGTCTGATCCGCGTCCGGCCCCGGCCGGCCGGGGACCGCTCACGCCCGCCGGGTGGAGCGGTCCCCGCGCAGCCCGTCCCGGACGGCGGTGATCAGCCTCCGGCTGCTGTCGAAGGCGGCCTGGAGCCCGGCCGCGGGAGTGGTGCCCGCCCTCTGGTGCAGCACCACCCCGAGGATCAGCCCGGAGCCATGGCCCTCGCCGGTCTCCGCCGCCCACATCAGCGCCCCGCCCGCGGGGGTGCTCGACCCGGTCTTGAGCCCCACGACCCCGTCCCTGCCCAGCAGCTTGTTGGTGTTGACGACGGTGCCCGTGGCCCCGCCGACGGTGACCTCCGGGGTGGCGACAATGGACCGGAAGACCTTGTCCCGCATCACCGCCCGCGCGAGCAGCAGCTGGTCCGCCGCGGTGCTCGTGGTCGTGGCCTCCAGGCCGCTGGCACCGGTGTAGGTGGTGCGGTCCATCCCCAGATCGCGGGCGGCGCGGTTCATCTCCGCCACGAACGCCTTCTCGCTGCCCGAGTGCCAGCGGGCCAGCAGCCGCGCGGCGTTGTTGCCCGACGGCAGCAGCAGCAGTTCCAGCAGCTGCCGCTGGGTCAGCCGCCGGCCCGCCTCCAGCACGACGGTGGACTCGTCACGGGACCACGACTCGTCGGCGGCCCGCTGGTCGACGGGGATCGAGGGGCCGGGTTCGCCCTCCCGGAGCGGACGGCTCCGGAGGACGACATGAGCCGTCATCACCTTGGTGACACTCGCGATCGGCACCGGCGTCTGCTTCCCGCTCGTCCCGATTTCCCCCTGCCCGGTGATCGCCACCCCCGCCTGCCCGTCCTCCGGCCAGGGGAGCGCCATCCGTTCTGCGGCGGCCGGCGCGGCCGCGCGACGCGATCCGGACCCGTCCTCGCGGGAGACCACCAGCCATCCGCACAGGGCGGTCAGGACCAGGACCGCCACCGCACCCCACACCACCGCGGGGGACGGCACCCCGCGCGGCCGGCGCGGCGCGGCCACCGTCCGCTCCTCGGTGGACGGGCCGTTTCCGGGCTGGGCGTGCATGGGGACCTCCGGGGGACGAGCGCGCCGGTGTGCGCACACCCCCACCGTCCCGGGGGGACGTCTCCGGGACCCCGAGGTCACTCACCCGTCACCGATCGGCTGTGTCTCCGCTCTGCATCAACCCGTCGCCGGGCGCCGCCCCGCGGGCCGCGACCGTCCGCAGATGGTCCCTGATCGTGTTCCGCACCGGCTCCGGCCGGTCGTGGAGGTAGAAGTGGCCGCCGGGGAAGACATGGGCGGTGAACGGCCCTTCGGTGTGCTCGCGCCACGCCTCCACCTCCGGGACGGCGGCACGGGGGTCGGCGTCCCCCGTCAGCGCCACCACGGGGCAGTCCAGCGGCGGCTGGGGCACATGGACATAGGTCTCCGACGCCCGGTAGTCCCCCCGGATCGCGGGCATGATCACTTCCAGCAGCTCGGGATCGGCCAGGGCGTCGGCCGCCGAGCCGCCGAGCCGCCTCAGTTCCCGCAGAATCCCCTCGTCGTCGCGGAGATGGACCCGTTCGGCCCGGTCGATATGGGGTGCCCTGCGCCCGGACAGAAACAGCACCGCGGGCAGCCGGGGTCCGGGCAGCCGCCGCAGCCCCCGGGCCACCTCGAAGGCGACGGTCGCCCCCATGCTGTGGCCGAACAGCGCCAGCGGCCGGTGATCGGCCTGTCCGGCGACCACCGGGACCAGCCGCTCGACCAGCTCGGGAAAGGAGGTGACACAGGGTTCGAGACGGCGGTCCTGCCGGCCCGGGTACTGCACCGCCAGCACCTCGGCCCAGGGCGCCAGCGCCACCGACATCGCGTGATAGGCGCTCGCCGAACCGCCCGCGTGGGGCAGGCAGACCAGCCGTACCGGAGCCTCGGGGGAGGGGGTGAAGTTCCTTACCCACAGGGCGGAATCATCGGTGCGCCGCTCCATCCCGGACCTCCTCGCCCCTCCGCCGGGACAGGGGCCCGGGCCATCCGCCGGGGGCCGGCGCCGTGGTGGCCGCGACCGGGGCGGCCCTGGGGATTCGTCTGCTCATCACTCGGGCCAATCGTCGGGGGTACGGCCGGAATCCGGGCCCTGGTCCACAGAGATCGTAAACCCCGCGCCCGTGGCCGGGCGGTGACTCCGTGCGATAAGCCGGGTAAGGATGTCCCCCATGAGAGCTTCCGGACAGGCCATGGGTTCGCTCATGGCCATCAGTGATCTGCATGTGGCCTACCCGGAGAACCGGCGCATCGTCTCCGGCATCCGCCCGGACTCCGACGCCGACTGGCTCATCGTGGCCGGTGACGTGGGGGAGATAGCCGAGGACGTCGAGTGGGCGCTGCGCACCCTGCGCGACCGCTTCGCCACCGTGGTCTGGGCACCCGGCAACCACGAGCTGTGGACCCATCCGTCCGACTCGGTCCAACTGCGCGGCGAGGCCCGCTACCGGCATCTCGTGGACATCTGCCGGGGACTGGGCGTCCTCACCCCGGAGGACCCCTACGCGGTCTGGGAGGGACCGGGCGGCCCGGTCACCGTCGCGCCGCTCCTCGTGCTGTACGACTACAGCTTCCGCACCCCCACCGCCGCCACCCGGGAGGAAGCGCTCGCCCAGGCGTACGAGGCCGGGGTGGTCTGCACCGACGAGGTACTGCTCCACCCCGACCCCCACCCCAGCCGGCAGGCGTGGTGCCGGGCCAGGGTCGCGGAGACCGAGAGTCGGCTGGCGGCGCTCGCCCCCGGGACGCGTACCGTCCTGGTGAACCACTATCCCCTCGTCAGAGAGCCCACCAGGGTTCTGTACTACCCCGAACTCGCCCAGTGGTGCGGCACCGAACTCACCGCGGACTGGCATCTGCGGTTCAACGCGCAGACGGTGGTCTACGGCCATCTGCACATCCCGCGCACCACCTGGCACGACGGCGTCCGCTTCGAGGAGGTCTCGGTCGGCTATCCGCGCGAGCACGGGCCGCGGGGGTTCCCCCGGGGCGTACTGCGGCAGATCCTCCCCGCGCCGGAACCGGAGCCGGTTCCGGGGACGCAGCCGTCATGATCGACCGTATTCTGCCCCCGTCGGTGGCCTCCGCCTGGGCCCTCGACGACACCGGCACCATCGCGCTCTTCCCCCAGGAGGAGGCCGCGATCGTCCGGGCCGTGGAGAAGCGGCGCCGCGAGTTCACCACGGTACGGGCCTGTGCCCGCCGGGCCCTCGCCCGGCTCGGGCTGCCGGAGGCACCGCTGGTGCCGGGCGTGCGCGGCGCCCCGGTCTGGCCCGCCGGGGTGACCGGCAGCATGACGCACTGCGCGGGCTACCGCGCGGCCGCGCTCGCCCGCACCACCGACCTGGCCGCCGTCGGCATCGACGCGGAGCCGCACGACACCCTTCCCGACGGGGTGCTCGAAGCCGTGGCCCGGCCCGAGGAGAGAGCCTGGATCGCCGAGGGCGGGGCCGGGCCCGGAGTGTGCTGGGACCGGCTGCTGTTCAGCGCCAAGGAGACCGTCTTCAAGGTCTGGTACCCGCTGACCGGGAAGGAGCTGGGCTTCGAGGAGGCGACCTTGGTCTTCCACCCCGGCGGCACCTTCACCGCCCGGCTGCTGGTGCCCGTACCGGCGACCGCGCACCCGCTCCCGGCCGAACTGCCCGGCCGCTGGACGGTGGCGGACGGCATCGCCCTCACCGCCGCCGTACTGCCCGCACCGGCCGGAGGGTCCCACCCGCGGCGGACCACCGGCGCCGGCCACGCGGGCTGAGGGACAGCGCCCGGCGTCCGGGGCCACGGCCCCCGGTACGGGCACCGCCGGCCGGGCGGCCGCCTCCGTGCCGGGGCGGACGGCGGCGCTCCGGGTGTCACAGCAGGGTCTGCGCGACGGCGGCCAGCCGGAGCCCATGGGCCTGAAGCGCCGCCCGCCCGGCGGGCCGCCCGGCGGCGAGCGCGACCTGGGAGGCGAGGGGGTCGACGGCGTGGGCCCGCACGGTCCGCCGGGTGAGCGCGCCGTCCCTGCCCTCCTCCAGGCCGCCGTAGCCGTCGAGGAACGCCGGGGTGAGCAGCCCGTGCGCGTACACCCGTCCCAGCTCGGCGGCCGGCGGTCCGACGAGGCTGTTCGCCAGGTCGAGCACCCCGACGATCCCGCTGCCCCGGAAGCAGAGGTTGTCCGGGCGCAGATCCATGTGGAGCAGCGAGTCCCCGCCGGCCCCGAGGATCGCCTCCCGCAGCGCCGGCTCGATCAGCTCGGCCGGGGGCAGCGGATACAGCCCGGCCGCCCGCCGGTAGCGGTTGAGGGCCCGGGACAGCAGCGCGGTGGGGCGGCCCGCCGCCCGCAGCTCGGCCAGACCGGGCTCCCGCCGGGGCCGCAGGGTGTGGATCGTCCGCGCCAAACGCCCCAGCGACCGCTGCTGCTCCGTGTCGAGTGCGGCGCACTCGTCGTGCTCGACGAGGTCGGCCAGCATCCAGGAGTGGCCGCCGGGCTCCTCCCGGCGCTCCCAGGCGACCACCCGGGGCGCCGGCACCCCGGCGGCGGCCAGCAGCCGGTGCAGGACCACCTCACGGCGGATGACCCGGGCGAAGTCGGTGAACCCGTCGTATCCGGTACGGGTGGTCTCCCGGAGCGGGACCCGCAGGGCGTACCGGGCTCCGGCCGCGCCGGCGCGTAGCACCGCGAAGTCCGTGCCCTGGCGCCAGGGCGCGAGGGTCACGGGGCCGGTGCCGAGCGCGGCCTCGACGCGGGGGAGCAGGGCCGGCACCCAGGACGCGATGTCGGGCGGCGGCCGCAGAACCGGCCCCGGGATCATGGGGGAGGGAGCGTGCCGCTCGTCCGACGCCATGTCAGTGGGGGCCGGACTGTTCGGTGGCGACCACTGTGCTGACCATTCTCCCCCGCCGTCCGTCCGGGCCGATGGCTCCATGTTTCCCCACGGCACGCCGGTTTCGCCGGACGGGTTCACGCCGTACGGGCGTTCGGACGGCAATTGTCCGGAAGTCCTCGGTGCTTTCGCCGTATTCGCCCGCTCATCACGGGGAGATACGGCGCACGGTGACCCGGGGGCGGGGGCGTGTTCCGCGCGCGCGGCACCCGAACACGCGCACAGCGCCCCACGGCGTGGTGGCCGTGGGGCGCTGTGGGCCCGCGGGTCAGTTCTTGCGGGTGGTGATGTCGTCGGTGAGCTGGGGAACGACGGTGAAGAGATCACCGACGACGCCGTAGTCGGCGAGGTCGAAGATCG
>NZ_JBEOYB010000117.1:0-13755 GCF_040296845.1 Streptomyces sp. NPDC001985 | reverse complement strand
AATCTGTACGCGGCGCTGCTGTGGACCACCGCCGGCTCGGTGATCGGCGCGCTGGCGCTGTACGGGGTGGGGGGCCGCCCGCCGCCGTTCGTCTGTTTATCCTGATCGGCATGCTGACCCTCACACAGGATCTCTTCGACCGGATCGTGGCGCACGCCCGCGCCGACCACCCCGACGAGGCATGCGGCATGGTCGCGGGCCCCGAGGGCAGCGGCCGTCCCGAGCGCTTCATCCCCATGCTCAACGCCGCCCGCTCTCCCACGTTTTACGAGTTCGACTCGGCGGACCTGCTCAGGCTCTACCGCGAGCTGGACGACAACGACGAAGAGCCGGTCATCATCTACCACTCGCACACCGCGACCGAGGCCTACCCCTCCCGCACGGACATCACCTACGCCAACGAGCCCGGAGCGCACTACGTCCTGGTCTCCACGGCCGACACCGACGCCGCGGGACCCTTCCAGTTCCGCTCCTTCCGCATCGTCGACGGAGAGGTCACCGAAGAGGACATCAAGGTGGTGGATGCATACTGATCCCTGGCCGGAGCTCCACTCCGGCCGTGACTGAAAAGGGGCGGTGGGACCCAGGAAGCCGGTGCGAGTCCGGCGCGGTCCCGCCACTGTGACCAGGCCACGGCCTGGCAGCCAGGAACTGACCCGCCGCCCTTCTCCCATCACCCAGGGGACGTGGAAATCCCCGGAGGAGGCCGTACCCCGTCATGTCCAGGCGCCGTTCCGCACCCCTGACCGCCCTGCTCACCGCCGCCCTGCTGCTGCCGCTCGCCGCCTGCGGCGCGGGCGGCGATTCCCCGGCCGCCGGCGACGGCGAGGAGAAGGCGGCCCGGCCGGGCTCCTCCTTCCCGTACACCGTCGACAACTGCGGGGTGCGGACCACCTTCGAGCAGGCGCCCCGCCGGGTCGTCACCATGAACCAGCACGTCACCGAGATCATGCTGGAACTCGGCCTGGAGAAGTCGCTCGTCGGCACCGCCTACCTCGACGACAAGGTGCTGCCGGAGTACGCGAAGGCGTACGGCGCGATACCCGTGCTCGCCAAGGAGTACCCCTCCAAGGAGAAGCTCCTCGCCGCCAACCCCGACTTCGTCTACGGCGGGTACGCCAGCGCCTTCGAGTCCAAGGACGGCCGCACCCGCGAAGAGCTGAGGAAGTCCGGCATCGAGTCCCGGCTCAACCTGGAGTACTGCACCAAGGGCCGGACCTCCATGGACGACGTCTACCGCGAGATCGATGAGATCGGCCGCACCTTCGGCGTCGGCGAGCGCGCCGGGCAGTGGGTGGCCGGCGCGCGCGCCACCGTGAAGAGGACCGAGAAGGAGCTGAAGGGGAGCGAGCCGCTGCCCGTCTTCGTCTACGACAGCGGCGACAAGACCGCGTTCACGGTGGGCGGCAAGGGCATCGGCAACGAGCTCATCAACCGGGCCGGCGGCCGGAATGTCTTCGCCGACATCGACAAGTCCTTCGGCGACGCCACCTGGGAGCAGGTCGTGGCCCGCAAGCCCGAGGTCATCGTCATCCTCGACTACGGCGCCACCGGCGTCGAGCAGAAGAAGCAGCGCCTGCTCAAGGACCCCGCCCTGCGCGATGTGCCGGCGGTGCGGAACAAGAAGTTCGCGGTGCTGCCGCTCTCCGACGCGGTCCTCGGGGTGCGCGCGCCCGACGCCATCGCCAAGCTGGCCCCGCAGCTCGCCCGGTGACCTCCTCCGTGGAACCCGGCACGCGGCGCACCGGGCCCCGGCCGGAAGGCCGGCGGCCCGGCGCGCCGGTCCCTCCGCCCTCGCCGGTGCCTCCGCCCTCGCCGGTGCCTCCGCCCTCGCCGGTGCCTCCGCCCGCGCTCACGGCAGCCGCCCCGCCCGGGCCGCCCGCGCCCGGCGGGGACCCGGCGCCCGGGTCGTCCCCTCTCGCCGGGCGGCTGCGGTACGGAGCCGTCATCGCGGGGCTGCTCGTCGCCCTGGCCGCCGCGGTGATCGCGGGCCTGGGCATCGGCTCCGTCGCCATCCCGCCCGCGCGGGTCGTCGAGGCCCTGCTCCCCGGCGCCGCCCCCAGCCCCTTCCGCACCATCGTCATCGACGTGCGGCTGCCGCGCGTGCTGCTCGGCATCACCGTCGGCGCCGGGCTCGCCGTCTGCGGGACCGTGCTCCAGGCGCTGGTGCGCAACCGGCTCGCCGATCCCTTCCTCCTCGGGATCTCCTCCGGCGCGTCCACCGGTGCCGTCGTCGTCCTCACCCTCGGCATCGGCGCCACCACCGCCGTCGCCATGCCCGCGGGCGCCTTCGCCGGCGCGCTCGGCGCGCTGATCCTGGTCTACGGCCTCGCCCGCCGCGGCGGCACCATGACCGGCGCCCGGTTGGTGCTGGCCGGTGTCACCGTCTCGTACATCCTCACCGCCCTCACCACCCTGGTCCTGGTCGCCTCCGCCCGCCCCGAGCACTTCCGCGAGGCCCTGTACTGGTCGCTCGGCGGCCTCGGCAGCGCCCGCTGGGAGAGCGTCTGGCTGCCGGGGGCGGTGCTCTGTCTCGCGCTCCCGCTGCTGTTCTCGCTGGCCAGGCCGCTGGATCTGCTGCTGGTGGGAGAGGAGAGCGCCACCGTTCTCGGACTGGACGTCTCCCGCTTCCGGGCCGCCGTCTTCATCCTGGTCTCCCTGGTGACCGCCGTCCTGGTCTCCGCGAGCGGCGCGGTGGGCTTCATCGGGCTGATGGTGCCGCACGCCGCCCGGCTGCTGGTCGGCGCCACCCACCGGGCGCTCCTCCCGGTCGCCGCGCTCGGCGGCGCGGTCGCCCTGGTCGTCGCCGACCTCGCCGCCCGCACCGTCGCCTCCCCGCAGGACATCCCGGTCGGAGTGCTCACCGCCCTCATCGGCGGCCCGCTCTTCCTCTGGCTGATGGGCTCCCGCACCGACCGGGGAGCCGCCCTGTGACCGCCGCGCCGCCGACCACCGCGCCGGAGAGCCCCCACCCGGAATCACACCCGGAATCGCACCGGACACCGGGAGCCCCTCTGTGAGCGCCGACCTCACCCTGACCGGAGTCACCTACGAGACCGGGGGCCGCACCCTGCTCCGGGGTGTCGACCTCACCGCCCGCCCCGGCGAGACCGTCGGCCTGGTCGGGCCGAACGGCAGCGGCAAGACCACCCTGCTGCGGTGTGTGTACGGAGCGCTGACCCCGGCCGCCGGGCGCATCCTGCTCGACGGGGACGATCTGACCGCGCTCGGCCCCAAGGCGCGCGCCCGGCGGGTGGCGAGCGTGCCCCAGGACAGCCCGGGGGAGTTCGAGCTGACCGTCCGCGAGATCGTCACCATGGGCCGTGCCCCGCACAAACGTTTCTGGGAACCCGACACCTCCGCCGACACCGACGCGGTCGACGACGCCCTGGCCCGGCTCTCCATGACCGGCCTCGCCCACCGGGCCTTCCCCTCCCTCTCCGGCGGGGAGCGCCAGCGCGCCCTGGTCGCGCGGGCCCTGGTCCAGCGGCCCGCGCTGCTGATCCTGGACGAGCCCACCAACCATCTCGACATCCGCCACCAGCTGGAGATCCTCGGCCTCATCCGCACCCTGGGCACCACCAGCCTGCTGGCGCTGCACGACCTCAACCTCGCCGCGCACTACTGCGACCGGCTCCATGTGCTGCTCGACGGAGAGCTGGTCGTTTCCGGCACCCCGAAGGAGGTGCTGACCGCCGAACTCCTCGCCGACGTCTATCAGGTCCGCGCCGAGATCGCGGTCCACCCGGTGACCGGAGCCCCCTCCATCACCTACGTCCCGCCCGCATGGTGAGCGGACTCCGTCCGCGATGCGAGATCACATTCCAGAACCCGGACCGGGAATCGATACGATGACCGCATGGTTCTCCACGACATGAGCGACAAGACGCCAGGCGGCACCGTGCTGCTCGTCGCGCGGCTCCATGTCGACCTCTGCCGCCTCGCCAGCGCGATGTGTCCCTGAGCTCCCCCGAGCAGGGAAAGCTCACCCGACGTACCCGCCCCACCGCGCGGGGGCCACGCAGCCGCGCAGACAGACCGTCAGAGTCCGCCGAGCCTCTCGACTGCCGCCCTTACGCCCTCAAGTGCTTCCGACTGGAGTCCACGCCATGGCCATCGACGTCCGCATTCCGACCATCCTCCGCACCTACACCGGCGGCGAAAAGGCCGTCCAGGGCAGCGGCGAGACCATCGCCGACCTCCTCACCGACCTGGAGACCCGGCACAGCGGCATCCGGGAGCGCATCGTGGACGGGGACCAGCTCCGCCGCTTCGTGAACGTCTACCTCAACGACGAGGACGTCCGCTTCCTGGACGGCATCGCCACCAAGCTCAGCGACGGCGACACCATCACCATCCTTCCGGCGGTCGCCGGCGGAATGTACTGATCCGATGCGTTACGACTCCCCGCTCGCGGCCGTCGGCAACACCCCGCTGGTCCGCCTCCCCCGGCTCTCCCCCTCGGACGACGTCCGCATCTGGGCCAAGCTGGAGGACCGCAACCCCACCGGCTCGGTCAAGGACCGCCCGGCGCTCCATATGATCGAACAGGCGGAGAAGGACGGCCGGCTCACCCCTGGCTGCACCATCCTGGAGCCGACCTCCGGCAACACCGGCATCTCCCTGGCGATGGCGGCCCGGCTCAAGGGCTACCGCATGGTGTGCGTGATGCCGGAGAACACCAGCGAGGAGCGCAGGCAGCTACTGGCGATGTGGGGCGCGCGGATCATCCCCTCCCCGGCCGCGGGCGGCTCCAACACCGCCGTCCGCGTCGCCAAGGAACTCGCCGCCGAGAACCCGTCCTGGGTGATGCTCTACCAGTACGGCAACCCCGACAACGCGGGTGCCCACTACGCCACCACCGGCCCGGAGATCCTCGCCGACCTGCCCTCCGTCACCCATTTCGTGGCCGGCCTCGGCACCACCGGCACCCTCATGGGCGTCGGCCGCTTCCTGCGGGAGCACGTCCCGGACATCGCCGTCGTCGCCGCCGAGCCGCGCTACGACGACCTGGTCTACGGACTGCGGAACCTGGACGAGGGCTTCGTGCCCGAGCTGTACGACGCGTCGGTGCTGACCACCCGCTTCTCGGTGGGCTCGGCCGACGCGGTGCGCCGCACCCGGGAGCTGCTCCAGGAGGAGGGCATCTTCGCCGGGGTCTCCACCGGCGCCGCCCTGCACGCGGCCATCGGCGTCGGCCAGAAGGCGGTCAGGGCCGGACAGGACGCGGACATCGTCTTCCTGGTCGCCGACGGAGGGTGGAAGTACCTCTCCACCGGCGTCTACACCGCGCCCACGACGGAAGAGGCCATCGAGCTGCTCCAGGGCCAGCTCTGGGCCTGACCGCCCGACCACGCACAAGGAGCCGGGGGCTCCGGGGGCCCGGCCCCCGGGGCCCCTCTTCCGTGCCCCGGGCCCCCGCGCCGGCGGCCCCGTTCCGCCGCCGCTTCCGTCCCCGCTTCCGCCGCCCCCCGAACGCTCCCCCCGCGCGCCCTCCGAATCGGTGACAGCGCAGGTGAGTTCGCCCACAACGCCCCTCCCCGAAGGAGCGGCACTCCCTTTTGCGCTTTACGCTCAACGGACCGCACGACCCAGACCCACCCCCAGCCCTCCTCCCCGTCAACGGAGGTCCAAGCTCCATGAAGCTCACCGTCGTCGGCTGCTCGGGGTCGTTCCCGTCCGCGGAATCGGCCTGTTCGAGCTACCTCGTAGAGGCCGACGGCTTCCGGCTGCTCCTCGACATGGGCAATGGAGCCCTCGGCGAGCTGCAGCGTCACATCGGTCTGTACGACCTCGATGCCATCTTCCTCAGCCACCTCCACGCCGACCACTGCATCGACATGTGCGGGTACTTCGTCGCCCGCTACTACCGCCACGACGGCGGACGCTGCGACGCCATCCCGGTCTACGGCCCCGAGGGCACGGAACAGCGCCTCACCACCGCCTACGCCGACACCCCCTCGCCCTCCTCCATGCGCGAGGTCTTCGACTTCCACACCCTCAAGCCCGGCAGCTTCGACATCGGCCCGTTCTCCGTCCGCACGGAGCGCGTGGCCCACCCCGTCGAGGCGTACGGCATCCGGCTGGAGCACGGCGGCCGGACGCTGGCGTACTCCGGGGACACCGGGGTCTGCGAGCCGCTGCACGAGCTGGCCGACGGCGCGGACCTCTTTCTGTGCGAGGCGTCCTTCACCTACGGCAAGGAGGATGTCCCCGGTCTTCACCTCAATGGCCGAGAGGCCGGCGCCCACGCCGCGCGGGCCCGCGCGGGCCGGCTGGTGCTGACGCATGTCCCGCCGTGGACCGACGGGCAGCGGAACCTCGCGGACGCCCGCGCCGTCTACCGGGGGCCCGCCGAGCTGGCCACCGCGGGCACGGTCTACACCGTTTAGCGGCGGCGGCCCGCACCGTCCACGGACGGCGGCGCCCCGGCTCCGCGGTGGTGTCCGCGGAACCGGGGCGCCCTCGTCGTACGGGGGAGGGGGGCTACTTCCCCTCGGCCTTCAGCAGCTCGGCCAGCTCCTCGTCCGACTCGCGGCCCGGTGTCGGCAGATTGAACCGGGTGATCGCGAACCGGAAGACCACGTAGTACACGGCCGCGAAGCAGAGCCCCACCAGCGCCAGCCCCCACGGGTTGGACGCGATCCCCAGGTTCAGCAGGAAGTCCACCGCTCCGGCCGAGAAGCCGAAGCCGTCCTTCATGCCGAGTGCCCAGGTCAGCGCCAGGGAGACACCGGTGAGCACCGCGTGGATCGCGTACAGCACCGGTGCGATGAACATAAAGGTGAACTCGATCGGCTCGGTCACTCCGGTGACGAACGAGGTCAGCGCGAGCGAGAGCATCATCCCGCCGACGACCTTGCGGCGCTCCGGGCGGGCGCAGTGCACGATCGCCAGACAGGCGGCGGGCAGCGCGAACATCATGATCGGGAAGAAGCCGGTCATGAACTGTCCGGCGGTCGGGTCGCCGGCGAGGAAGCGCGCGATGTCGCCGTTCTTGCCCTCGTACGAACCGGCCTGGAACCAGGGGAACGAGTTCAGCAGATGGTGCATGCCGACCGGGATCAGCGCCCGGTTGGCGACGCCGAAGATACCCGCGCCCACCGCGCCGGAGCCGACCAGCCACTCCCCGAAGTTGTGCAGCCCGGTGCCGAGGACGGGCCAGATGAAGCCGAAGAGTATGCCGATGAGGAGACCCGCGAAGGCGGAGAGGATCGGGACGAGCCGCCGGCCGCCGAAGAAGCCGGCCCAGTCGGGCAGCTTGGTGCGGTAGAAGCGCTGGTAGAGCAGGGCGACCACCAGGCCCATCACCACACCGCCGAGGACCTTGGCGTCCACCGGGGCTTCCTGCATCACGATCTTGCCGTCGACGACCTCGGCGACCTTCGGGAGGTTCTTGTCCGTGAAGGTGGCCAGCACGTTCTTGAAGACCAGATATCCGGTGACGGCGGCCAGCGCCGTCGAGCCGTCCGACTTCTTCGCGAAGCCGATCGCGATGCCGACGGCGAAGAGCAGCGGCATATTGTCGAGCAGCGCATTGCCGCCCGCGTGCATGTATCCGGCGAACGAGGTCACGAAGTCCGGGAAGGAATCCCGGCCCAGCATGTCGTCATTGCCGAGGCGGACCAGGAGCGCCGCGGCGGGCAGCACCGCCACCGGCAGCATCAGGCTGCGGCCGATGCGCTGCATGACAGCCATCGCAGCCGCGCCTCTCTTCTTCTGAGCCGCGGGGGCGGCGCCGGCCGTGGTCATGGGCGTGTCCTTTGTGCTCAGGGGGCCGTGGCACGCCCCCGCGTGGTCTACACCACTCAGTGGTGTAGACCTTTGTAACACGTGAGGGTTGGATAAGGAACCTGCGAAAAGGGGTCGATTAATCAGGACCCCTGCGAATTGATCGGTACGTCACCGGGCACCCGGAATCCCGCAGGCCCCGCCGGCCCCGTCAAGGCGCCGCGCGAAAGGGGTCCGGCGGGACCCGGTCGCGGTCCCGCCGAACCCCTTCGGCCGTACAACACCCCCGCCGGAGCGGCTACTTCACATTGTCGCGCTCCAGCTGCTCCCCGATGTCCTCGGGCTCCCGCCCCGGCACCGGAAGATCGAATTTGGTGATCGCGAATCGGAAGAGCACGTAATACACCACCGCGAAACCGAGTCCGATGGGAATGATCAGCCACGGCTTGGTCGCCAGACTCCAGTTGATCACATAGTCGATCAGCCCGGCGGAGAAACTGAATCCGTCCTTGACGCCGAGAGCCCAGGTCACCGCCATGGAAACACCGGTGAGCACCGCGTGGATCGCGTACAGCGCCGGGGCGACGAAGAGGAATGAGTACTCGATCGGCTCGGTGATACCCGTCACAAAGGAGGTGAGTCCGACCGAGAGCATCAGCCCGCCCACCTCCTTGCGGCGGTGCGGATGCGCGCAGTGGGTGATCGCCAGCGCCGCCGCCGGCAGCGCGAACATCATGATCGGGAAGAAACCGGTGGTGAACTGGCCCGCGTTCGGGTCGCCCGCCAGGAACATCGTGATGTCGCCGTGCACCACCGTGCCGTCCGGCTCGGTGTAGCTGCCGAGCTGGAACCAGATCGGCACATTCAGGAACTGGTGCAGCCCGATGACCAGCAGCGCCCGGTTGGTGACCCCGAAGATCCCCGAACCCCACGCGCCCAGGCTCACCAGCCAGTCGCTGAAGCTCTCCAGCGCGCTCCCGATCGGCGGCCAGACCCACAGGCAGAGCGCGGCGAAGACGATCGCCACAAAGGACATGATGATCGGGACGAGCCGGCGGCCGTTGAAGAAGCCCAGCCAGTCCACCAGCCTCGTCCGGTGGTAGCGCTGCCAGAAGTACGCCGCCAGCAGCCCCATCACGATGCCGCCGAAGACACCGGGGTTCTGATAGGTGAAGGGGGTGACGGTGCCGTCCGCGCCCTGGCAGCCGGCGACCACCACCTGGCCCCCGACCTCGCAGTCCTTGGGGAACTGGAGCAGCACGTTGTAGTAGACGAGGAAGCCCGCGACCGCCGCCAGCGCGGTCGAGCCGTCCGACTTCTTCGCCATCCCGATCGCGACGCCGACACAGAAGAGCAGCGGCAGCCCGATATTGGCGTCCAGCAGCGCCCCGCCCGCGCCCGCCATCACCTTGGCGACGTCGTTCCAGCCCAGGCCGTCCGTGCCGAAGACATCGTCCTGGCCGAGCCGGTTGAGGATGCCCGCCGCCGGCAGGACGGCGATGGGGAGCTGAAGGCTGCGCCCCATCTTCTGCAAGCCCTGGAAGAGCCTGCTCCACACGGACGGCTGCGGTGCGGTGGCGCTCCCTGCGCTCATCGGCATCCTCCCGAAAGGGCCTGGTTTGGCAGTCCTTGCGAACTGGTGTAGACCAGTTGTGGTACGCCGCCGGGTGCGGGCGCCGGTGATCGTCATCATTCGGTACGCGGCGGTTACCCGCCCGTGAAGATGGGCCAACCGTGCGTTACCGTGGCAAACCGGACCGCTGGTGGGCCGAAGCAGCGCGAAGCGCCCGGTGCGGGCGCCGCTTGACACGCAGGGAGAAGAGCATGGCCAGCAAGGCAGAGAAGATCGTCGCCGGGCTCGGCGGAGTCGACAACATCGAGGAGATCGAGGGCTGCATCACCCGGCTCCGCACCGAAGTCGCCGACCCCGGCCTCGTCGACGAGGCCGCGCTCAAGGCCGCGGGCGCCCATGGAGTCGTCAAGATGGGCACCGCGATCCAGGTCGTCATCGGCACCGACGCCGACCCCATCGCCGCCGAGATCGAGGACATGATGTGACCGGCGGCCGCTGACCCGCGGAAGGGCCCCGCTCCACGGCGAGCGGGGCCCTTCCTTACAGCCGATAGGCTCAACGCCATGTCTCGAATCGACGGCCGCACCCCCGAACAGCTCCGCCCGGTCACCATCCAGCGCGGATGGAGCAAGCACGCCGAGGGCTCCGTCCTCATCTCCTTCGGCGACACCAAGGTCTTCTGCACCGCCTCCGTCACCGAGGGCGTGCCCCGCTGGCGCAAGGGCAGCGGGGAGGGGTGGGTCACCGCCGAGTACTCGATGCTGCCGCGCTCCACCAACACCCGCGGCGACCGCGAATCCGTGCGCGGCCGGATCGGCGGACGCACCCATGAGATCAGCCGTCTCATCGGCCGCTCCCTGCGCGCCGTCGTCGACTTCAAGGCCCTCGGCGAGAACACCATCGTCCTCGACTGCGATGTGCTCCAGGCCGACGGAGGCACCCGCACCGCCGCGATCACCGGCGCCTATGTCGCCCTCGCCGACGCCGTGACCTGGGCCCAGGGCCGCAAGCTGGTCCGCGCCGGACGCAAGCCGCTGACCGGGACCGTCGCCGCCGTCTCCGTCGGCATCGTGGACGGCGCCCCGCTCCTCGACCTCTGCTACGAGGAGGATGTGCGCGCCGACACCGACATGAACGTCGTCTGCACCGGCGACGGCCGCTTCGTCGAGGTCCAGGGCACCGCCGAGGCCGAGCCCTTCGACCGCGCGGAGCTCAACGCCCTGCTCGACCTCGCCGCCGGCGGCTGCGCCGACCTCGCCGCGCTCCAGCGCGACGCCCTCGCCGGCACCGGGGAAGCCGGCTGACCACCCCGCCGGGTAAAGCCGGGTAAAGAAGCAACCAAGAACGCCCCTATGGGCGTCGTTAGTGGCACGGGCACACGGGCTCAACCGTGTGCCCGGCCAGATCGTCCGGGAGGGACACGTTCCATGGCCGCGCGCCGCCGTATCGCACTCACTCTTGTCACCGCAGCTCTCGTCCTGCCGGCCGCAGTCGGCTGTGGCGCCATCGACAAGGCTCTGGACTGCGTCGACACGGCAAAGGCCGTGACCAGCAGCGTCGAGAAGCTCACCCAGGCCGTGGGAAGCGCGGCCGAGGACCCGACCCAGGCCCGCGAAGCCCTCGACTCCATCGACAAGGAGCTGTCGGAGCTGAGCGACAAGTCCGACAACGCCGATGTGAAGAAGGCCGCCGACGACCTCAACACCGCTGTCGACAACGTCCGCAAGTCGATCGAGGGCGGCGACGCCACCCCCGACATCAGCCCGGTCACCGACGCGGCCTCCGAGATGACCAAGGTCTGCAGCCCCTGACGACCGCCGGCGGGCGGGCGTCGGACCCGGTCTCCGGCCGGCCCCGACGCCCGCCCGTCCGTACGTCCGCCCACCGACCCGGGCCCCGGATCCCCGCCGATCCGCGGGCCCGGATAATCGGCGTATGACACGCATCGTCCTCGCCACCCGCAACCCCGGGAAGATCACCGAACTGCGGGCCATCCTCGCGGACGCCGGTCTGCCGTACGAACTCGTCGGCACCGACGCCTATCCCGAGGTCCCCGACGTCAGGGAGACCGGCGTCACCTTCGCCGAGAACGCCCTCCTCAAGGCCCACGCCCTGGCCCGCGCCACCGGACTGCCCGCCGTCGCCGACGACTCCGGCCTCTGTGTGGACGTCCTCGGCGGCGCCCCCGGAATCTTCTCCGCCCGCTGGGCGGGCACCCACGGCGACGACACCGCGAACCTGGATCTCCTCCTCGCCCAGCTCTCCGACATCGCCCCGCCCCACCGCGCCGCCCACTTCGCCTGCGCGGCGGCCCTGGCCCTCCCCGACGGCACCGAACGCGTCACCGAGGGACGGATGCCCGGAACCCTGCGCACCGCCCCCGCCGGCGCGGGCGGCTTCGGCTACGACCCGATCCTCCAGCCCGACGGCGGGACCCGCACGGCGGCGGAGCTGACCCCGGACGAGAAGAACGCGATCAGCCACCGCGGCAAGGCCTTCCGCGCCCTGGTCCCGGTGATCGCGGAGCTGCTGGGCTGACCCTCCGGCTGGGCTGACCTTCCGGGGGCGGGACAGACCGAAGGCCCGGCTCCCGGAGAGCGGGGGTCGGGCCTTCGATTCACCGGTGCGTGCGGCCGATGGGATTCGAACCCACATGGACTTGCGTCCAAAGGCACCTAAAACCTTCGCTTATACCAGTTCAGCAACGGCCGCCGGCCGCCTGCCATGTTAGCGGGCGGGCGGCAGCGGTGGGCAGGGGGGAGGCCGCTCCACGTGCGGCGATTTCCCCCCGGAGCCAGGTGCCGGTGACCGCCCGGCAGCCGGGGCGGCCCTCCCGGACCCCCCGGCCCCCCGGCCCCCGGCCCCCGGGCCCCTCAGATCCCCAGATCCTTGATGATCTTGGCGACATGCCCGGTGGCCTTCACGTTGTAGAACGCGTGCTCCACCCGGCCCTCCTCGTCCACGACCACCGTGGAGCGGATCACCCCGGTCACGGTCTTCCCGTACAGCTTCTTCTCGCCGAACGCGCCGTACGCGGCCAGCGTCTCCTTCGACGGGTCGCCGACCAGGGTCACCTTCAGCGCCTCCTTCTCGCGGAACTTCGCGAGCTTCTCCGGCTTGTCCGGGGAGACGCCGATGACGTCGTAGCCCGCGTCCGCCAGCAGTTCCAGATTGTCCGTGAAGTCGCAGGCCTGCTTGGTGCAGCCGGGGGTGAGGGCGGCGGGGTAGAAGTAGACGATGACCTTCCGGCCCCGGTGGGACGCGAGTGAGACCTCGTTGCCGTCCGCGTCGGGCAGGGTGAAGGCGGGGGCGGTGTCGCCGGGCTGGAGTCGCTCGCTCATGGTTCTCCTCGTCGGACCGGGCCGCGCACGGCGGCGGATGCCGCGCCGTGCGGGTGTACGCGGGTGTACGGCGTCGAGCGTAATAGGGGTGCCGTGGGGTGTGGGCGCGGCTGAGCTGACAGACTGTCGATGGCATAGGTAACGGATCACGACCACGGAGGCAGCGCGGTGTCGGACGCGAGGACCCCTGCGCAGATCGAGGCGGACATCGTCCGCCGGCGCGAGCAGCTTGCCGGGACGCTCGATGAGATCGGGGTGCGGGTGCACCCGAGCACCGTCATCGGCGACGCCAGGGCGAAGGTCAGCGAGAAGGTGGACCGCACCACCGGGCGCGCCTTCGCGGTGCTGAACCGCACGGTCTCGGACGTGCGCTCGAAGTTCGTCTCCGAGGACGGCGCGCCCCGGCTGGAGCGGGTGGTCCCGGTGGCGCTGCTGGTCGTGGGGGTGGTGGGGCTGCTCGCCGTCTCCTCCCGCAAGGACCGGAGGTGAGCGGGGCCCGCGTTGCCGGCGGCCGTGCGGGCACCGCGGCCCCGTGGGGCGGGTAGGTTCGGAGCGTGAGCGCCAACAGTCATGAACACAGCACCCAGGAGCACGGCTCCCAGCACGACAAGCTCCCCATCCGGATGCTGCACGACCGGGTGCTGGTGCGGACCGACATCCCGGAGGGGGAGCGGCGTTCCAGCGGGGGCATCGTGATCCCCGCGACCGCCGCCGTCGGCCGCCGGCTCGCCTGGGCCGGGGTGGTGGCGGTGGGACAGAGCGTGCGGACCGTGGAGCCGGGCGACCGGGTGCTGTACGACCCCGAGGACCGTGCCGAGGTGGAGGTGCGGGGGGTCGCGTACGTCCTGATGCGGGAGCGCGATCTGCACGCCGTCGCGGCCGACCGCTTCCAGGGCTCCGAGGACTCCACCGGCCTCTACCTCTAGGGAGTTTCCCTCGGGTCGGGTCGGGCCGGGCCGGATCGGTGAGCGGGGTCCGGTGCCGGGGCTCGCGAGCCCCGGCACGATCCGAAAGAGACGCCCCGGGGCTCGGTCTCCCGGAGCTTCCTGAGAAAGGTGTCGGCGCCCGGGATCGGCACACCTTCGTGGATCAGGACACCGTCCATGTCGG
>NZ_JBEOYB010000116.1:0-14031 GCF_040296845.1 Streptomyces sp. NPDC001985 | reverse complement strand
GGTCGTCGGGGGCCAGCCCCCGAACCCCCGCGCCTCAAACGCCGGCGGGGCTGGGTGAGCGGTGCGCCATGGACGCCGGCGGGGCTGAGATGGGTGAGGGGTGCGCATTGGGTGCCGGTGGGGGTGAAGAGGGCACGGGCTGAGGGGTGGCGGCTCCTTGGGTGGCGGTTGAGCTGGGGATGTGGCTGGGGTTTCCCCGGGGGAGGGCAGGAGGGGGGTGGGCCTTTTCGGGCAGGGGAAGGGTGGCTTTGGGGGTGGAGAGGCGGAAAGGGGGCCGTTTTCCCCCACCGGCCGGCGGTGGGGGAAAACGGCCCCCTTCAGGGGCGGGAGGGTCAGGCGCGGACGAGGGTGAGGACCTCTTCGCGGATCGCGGCGAGGGTCTCCGCGTCGCGGGCCTCGATGTTGAGGCGGAGGAGGGGCTCGGTGTTGGACGGGCGGAGGTTGAACCACCACGAGTCGGTGGTGACCGTGAGGCCGTCCAGGTCGTCGAGGGTCACACCCGGGCGGGACGCGAAGGCCTCACGGACCGCCGCGGTGCGGCCCGTCTGGTCGTCGACCGTGGAGTTGATCTCGCCGGAGCCCTCGTAGCGGTCGTACTGGGCGACCAGCTCCGAGAGGGTGCCCTCCTGGGAGCCCAGCGCGGCCAGCACATGGAGGGCCGCCAGCATGCCGGTGTCCGCGTTCCAGAAGTCACGGAAGTAGTAGTGGGCCGAGTGCTCCCCGCCGAAGATCGCTCCCGTGCGGGCCATCTCCTCCTTGATGAAGGAGTGGCCGACCCTGGTCCGTACCGGCGAACCGCCCATCTCGCGCACCACCTCCGGCACCGACCAGGAGGTGATCAGGTTGTGGATCACCGTGCCGCCCGGGTGCTTCGCCAGTTCGCGGGCGGCGACCAGGGCGGTGATCGCGGACGGCGAGATCCCCTCGCCGCGCTCGTCGACCACGAAACAGCGGTCCGCGTCCCCGTCGAACGCGATCCCGAGATCCGCCTTCTCCGCGCGCACCCGCTCCTGGAGGTCGACGATGTTCGCCGGGTCCAGCGGGTTCGCCTCGTGGTTGGGGAAGGTGCCGTCCAGCTCGAAGTACATCGGCACGACGGTGATCGGCAGCGCCCCGAAGACCGTGGGGACCGTGTGGCCGCCCATGCCGTTGCCCGCGTCCACGACCACCTTCAGCGGGCGCATCGCCGACAGGTCCACCAGGGAGAGGAGGTGGGCCGCGTAGTCGGCGAGGGTGTCGCGCTCCGTCACCGTGCCGCGCTCGGCGGCCGGTTCGGGCGCGCCCTCGGCGGACCAGCGCTCGACCAGTGCCCGGATGTCGGCCAGGCCCGTGTCCTGGCCGACCGGCGCCGCGCCCGCCCGGCACATCTTGATGCCGTTGTACCGCGCCGGGTTGTGCGAGGCGGTGAACATCGCCCCCGGCAGTCCGAAGTGCCCCGACGCGAAGTAGAGCTGGTCCGTCGAGCAGAGCCCGATCAGGGTCACGTCGGCGCCGCGCGCCGCCGCGCCGCGCGCGAAGGCGCCGGAGAGGCCGGGCGACGAGGGCCGCATGTCATGGCCGATGACGATCGCGTCGGCGTCCGTCACCTGGACGAACGCCGCGCCGAACAGTTCGGCCAGCGTCTCGTCCCACTGATCCGGCACCACTCCGCGCACGTCGTACGCCTTCACGATCTGTGACAGATCAGCAGCCACGGGTCCAACCTTCCGATAAGTCTCTGCGGTCACCTCAAACTACCGGCACACCTCAGTCCTGGCCGTAGCGCGGGTCCACCGACTCGGGGGCGAGCCCCAGCAGCTCCGCCACCTGCTCCACCACGACCTCGTGGACCAGCGCCGCCCGCTCCTCGCGGTTCTTGGTGCGGATCTCCACCGGGCGCCGGTAGACCACGATCCGCGCCGGGCGCCCCTTCTCCGCCGACGCCGAACTGCCCAGCGGCACGGTCTCCTCCGGCGCGCCCGGGACGTCCATCACGAGGAAGTCGACATCGGCGAGCTGCGGCCAGCGCCGCTCCAGCCGCTCGACCGAGTCCTGCACCAGGTCGCCGAAGACCTCCGCGCGGCTCGCCGAGAGCGGTACCTGGGGCGGCGCGACCGGTCCGCGCATGCCCCGCCCGTGACGGTCGCGATGACGCGGCCTGGGCTCGCTCGGCTGGGGCGGTACGGGACTGTCCATCACTGACGCAGCGTAGCTCTCCGGGGCCCTCCCCCATCGGCTCCCCGCGCCAAAGCGCCGCCAAAACGGCCCCTCTCGGCGGCATGTCGCCAATTGAGCGTTCCGGCTGCCCTTGCGGCCGGTTCGGGGTAGAACCACGATCACCGGACGTACGGTGAATGACCTGATTTACCTCGCGTCCTGACCGAATCCGCTCCGACCGCCCCTCCCCAACTCCCCTTCATCCGCAGGTCAAAGCAGCCGCCCAGGGCCCTTGGAAGCGCCCGCGCGCACCACGACACGGTGGGGTGACGTGGGGGAGAGTCGTCGCAGCCCGCTCAAGAGTGCGGTACCGTCCAACGTCGTGAGCCCTGTACGTCGCTGTTCGCGCACCGCGTGCGGTCGACCTGCCGTCGCGACACTGACGTACGTCTATGCCGATTCGACCGCGGTCCTCGGCCCGCTCGCCACCTACGCCGAGCCCCACTGCTATGACCTGTGCGCCGAGCACAGTGAGCGGCTCACCGCGCCACGCGGCTGGGAGGTCGTCCGTCTCACCGACGGCTCGGCCCCGCCGCGCCCCAGCGGTGACGATCTGGAGGCCCTCGCCAACGCCGTTCGGGAGGCCGGGCGGCCACAGCAGGGCGGCAGAACAGCCGACCCGCAGAACGGACGGCGCGGGGCGGACCCCATGGAGGTGGCCCGCCGGGGTCATCTGCGGGTGCTCCGCTCCCCCGACAACTGACCGCGACCGGCGGCCGCCGGCGGCGCTCGGCGACCACCCGGGCGGCCCCCGACGGCGCTCGGCGGCCACGCGCGGTAACCGACGGCAGCCGGCGGAGCCCGGAGCAGGCACCGGGAGCCCGAGGCGGGAGCCGCGAGCCCGGAGCGGGAACCGCTCAGTCGTCGAGCACCGACAGGTCCTGCTCCGCCTCCGGCACCGACACCAGGCCCCGGTCGTCGGGCAGCGTCTGCACCGTGAACATCCGGACCCCGTCCTCCGGGAGCGCCAGCGTCCGCGCCGCGTGCACCGGACCGCCCAACTCCGTCTCCACCGTCAGCGCGTAGGAGCCCTTCAGCCCGTCCGGCACCGGTGCCGGGACCGCCAGGGTCGTGCGCGCCTTGACCTCGTACGTCTTCACGGTCCGCGCCCCGCCCTCCGTACCGGCCGACGCGGTCACCCGGACCCGGGCCGCCGCGCCCGGAGCGGTCAGGGAGAGCGTCGAGCCCTTCGACCGGTTGTCGGCGACCGACGAGCGTTCCCCCACCGGCCCGGTCGCCGGGATGAACGCGATCTCCTGCTCGTCGCCCTTGCCCCGCACGACCCGCAGCGCCGCCACCACCGGGGTCGCCCGGCCGGCCCGCTCGGGGCTGAGGATCAGCGAACCCGCCTCGCCCTTGGTGACATCGGCCAGCTCCAGGCCCGCCGTCATCCCCGACTTCACATGCAGGCTCTCGCCGCCGATCGGGACGATCCGGCCCGAGGGGCCCGCGAGTTCGACCTTCAGATCGGCGTCGCTGTCGCCGGGGGCGAAGGCCACCAGACGCACCGAGGTCGCGTCGGCCGGGATGCCCGGCAGCACCGCCGTGCCGGCGGGGTCGGCGGAAGGGGCGATCCAGTCGCTGCCCGCTTCGCTCTCGGCGGCGCGCACCACCGCGCCGACCCGGCCCGAGCGGGTGCTGACGTGCGCGGTGACATCGGGGGCCACCTCGGAGGTGAGGGTGGAGAGCAGGATCGGCACGCTGGAGCCGGCGGGCACCGGGATGCCCTCGGTGATGGTGGTCTTCAGCTCGCCCTTGGCGCCGAACAGCTCGATATCGGCGAGGGCGGGGGTGTCGTCCGGGTTGGTCAGATGGAGGTAGTCCTGGCGGTCCTCGGCGGTGGACGCGCCGGGGAGCCAGAAGTCGGTCCCCGGCGGGGTGCAGCTCACACCGAGCAGCCCGCGCGCGCTGCCCGCCGTGACCGCGGTGGTCTGCTGGACGGTCCAGCCGGGGGCGAGCCGCCCGGTGGCGAGACCCACCAGGGCCGGGGCGTCCTTGCCGCGCTCCTCGACGACCACGGGCCGGCCCGGCTCCTTCAGCGAGACCACGGACTTCCCCGCGGTGGACGGCCGGACCGGGGCCTTCTCGGAGGAGCGGCGCTCCGCCATCGCCGCGTTGGTGGACTTGAGTTCGGCGATGCCCTTCTCCCCCCCGGCCCCCTCGGCGCCCTCGCCGGCCGCCGGGGTGAAGGAGGTGTGCCGGGTCTCGGCGACCTCCGTGCTGCCCGCCGCCGGGCAGGCCAGGCTGGAGCGCTCCACGGGGAGCCGGGCGAGCGTCCCGGCCGCCGGGTCGGCCCGCCCGGTGTCCGGCGCGGTCAGCGAGGCGAGGCCGGTGATCGCGGCGAGGGCGGTGGCGGTGGCGAGCAGGGAGATGGTTGTGCGCTTCACTCTGAGTCGCCTCGGGGGGTCGCGTTGGGGTCCGTGGTACGGGGGTCGGGGTGGAGGTGGGGGCGCGTGGGGTCGTACGCGGGCGGATAGGGGTACGCCTCCGGGGCGGCGGCGCGGTGCGCGCCGTCGGCGTACGGGTCCTGGCTGTACTGCTCCCGGGCATAGGGCTCAGGGGTGTACTGCTCCGGGGTGTACGGCTCCGGGGTGTACGGCTCCGGCGCGGCCGGGGCGGCGCTCTCGTACGGGCCCGCGCCGTACGGGTCGGTCCCGCGCCGGTCGTCGGTGGCGTGAGTGCCGTCGGTGCCGTGACTGCCGTCCGTGCCGTACGGGCCGGTCTGCAGTGGTTGCCCGTGCGCTCCCTGGGCTCCCTGCTGTCCGTGGGTCCGCTCGCCCCCGTACCCGTCGCCGGGGTACGGAGCGGCGTACGGATCGGGGTACGCGCCCCCGTACGGGCCCGGCTCCTCCGGACCGCGCGCCGGGGCCCGGTCGTCCGCCCGCGCCTCCGCCGGGGGTTCCGCCGGGGGCTCCGCCTGGGCGCGCAGCCGCCGGGCCCTGCGGCCCTCCCCGTCGGCCGCCTGGGCCGGGATCGAGGCCGCGCCCGCACCGCCGGCCGCCTCGTCCGGCAGATCGTCGTCGTTCTGCGCCCGGCGCCCCGGCAGGGCGAGCACGACCAGCACCAGGGCGAGGAGCGCCTGGCCCCAGATCCACACCGAGTGCCCGGTGGGGTTCTCGTACGTCAGAGCCAGCCTGCCGCCCCCGGAGGGCAGTTCGAAGCCCTGCGCCCAGCCGTCGACGGTGGTCCGCTCCAGGGTTCGGCCGTCGAGCGTGGCCCGCCAGCCCTCGTCGGCGCGGTCGGCGATCCGCAGCACCCGGCCCTCGCCGCCGGCCGGGATCTCGGCGTGTGCCTCGACGGCGTCCGACTCGACCGGCAGCGGGTCGCCCTCGCCGCCGACGATCGTGGCGCGCGCCACCTGGCGGTCGACCCGCCAGAGGGAGCTGCCGTCGAGCTGGCTGAGGCGGCTCAGTCCGGGTGTCGAGTCCAGCACCCGGCTGGTCTGCCGCGGCGCTCCGTCGCGCAGCAGCACATAGCGGATCGCGAAGCCGCTGAGCTGGCTGCTCTGGTCGGCTCCGGAGCCGGCGACGAGATTGGCGACGATCTTGTCCAGCCGGGTGTCGCCCTCGCCGGCGGCGGCGAGTTCGGCGTCGCCGAGCCGCCCGCCGGAGCCCCTGAGCAGGGTGTACGGGACGGTGGCGGCGGAGGTGCCGCCGAGTACCAGGGTCCTGGGCTGGTCGCGGGTGTCGCTCTCCTCGGCGACGAACGCGGGCACCTGGACCGGGTCCCGGCGCTCCAGCGGGCCGCCGGCGCCGCCGGCCATCCAGCCGACGGCGGCGACGGCCGGGCCGAGCCCCGCGGCGACGGCGACGAGCACGGCGACGGGCTGGCGCCAGCCGAAGTTCTGCGCGCCGACGCGGGTGCGGCCCATCTCGGCGCCGAGCACGGCGGCGGCGAGCAGCGCGATGCCGTACACGAGGGTCGCGGGCCCGGCCCAGGTGGAGCGGTTGGCCAGGACCGCGAAGAGCAGTCCGGTGAGCGCGACGGCCCAGGCGGTGAGGATGGCGGCCCTGCGCTCGTCGCGCAGGAGCGCGGCCAGCGCGGCCAGCACGATCCCGATGAGGACGATCCCGCCGGTGGTGCCCGGTCCGCCGGGGCTGGTGCCCAGCAGATCGACCGCCGGCGCGCCCGCGCCGCCGATGTCGAGCCCGGCCTCCCGGAGGAAGGCGGCCGGGTCGGTCAGCAGAGTGAGCGACCAGGGCGCCAGGGCGAGCAGTGGGGTGCCGAGGGCGGCCAGGAAGCGGAGCGCGTACGCCATGAGGTCGCCCCGGCGCAGCACCAGCACGCCGACGCCCAGGACGGCCGCGACCGGCCAGACGACCGGGGTGAACGCGGTGGCGAGGGTGAGGAGGAGGGCGTAGGTCCAGGTGGCGCGCCAGCTGCCGCGGCCGGGGCGGTGCAGTCCGTGGGCGGAGACGGCGGCGCGGGCGACGAGGGGCAGCAGGATCGCGAGGACGGCCGTGCCCAGCCGCCCGGTGGCGAGCGCTCCGGTGGCGGCGGGCAGGAAGGCGTACGCGATGCTCGCCCAGGCCCGCAGCAGCCGGGAGGCGACCAGGGGCCGGGAGGCGAAGTAGGCGGTGAGGCCGGCGAGCGGGACCGAGCAGACGAGCAGCACGGTGAGCGCGGTGCCGGTGGAGCCGAGGAAGAGCCAGGACAGGGCGGCCAGCACACCGAGGTAGGGGGGTGCGTTCTGGGTGCCGCCGGTGCCGATGGGGTGCCAGTTGTCCGCGTACCGGGCCCAGAGGTCGGAGACCTCGGCGGGGACGGGGAGCAGGGCGCCGCCGGCGAGTGAGCCGCCGCCGAAGAGATCGCGGCAGGCGATCAGGGAGACCAGCAGGAGCAGGCCGAAGAGGACGGGTGCCGGTTTGCGGCCGATCTTCTTCAGCCGGGCGAACTGCTCGATCTCCAGATAGTCGGCGTCGTCGCCGCCGGGTCCGGATTCGACGGCGCCGCCGTGCCGGGAGCCCGTCGCGTCGGCGTCGTCGCCCGCGCCGAAGTGGCCGGCGACCTGTTCGACGGTGGCGCGGACGGTGGCGCCCGGCGGCGGGAAGAGGGGGCGCAGTTCGCTCGCCGCCGCGGTGCGGTCGGCGGAGCGCCTGCGCCGTCCGGCGATGACGCGCTCGGGGCGCAGCAGAACGCCGAGGGCGCCCATGACCTCGTCGACGGCCTGTCCCGGGGCCTTGCCGACGAGGTAGGCGAGGGTGCGCAGGACGGTGCCGAGGAGGATGCGCAGGAGGACGTACGGGAGGGCCGCGCCGCGGGCGTTGGTGAGCAGGGTGTAGATCGCGCCGGCCTTGTCGACCCGGTGGGGGTTGACGACGGAGCGGCCCGCGCAGTCGACCGTGCGGCGCTCGCGGGCGGCGGCCTCGGCGTGCCGCAGTACGGCGTCGGGGGCGACGAGGACGCGGTGGCCGGCGGCGTGGGCACGCCAGCACAGGTCGACGTCGTCGCGCATCAGGGGCAGCCGGCGGTCGAAGCCGCCGAGCTGTTCGAAGACCTCGCGGCGGATGAGCATGCCGGCGGAGGAGACGGAGAGGACGCTGCGGATCTGGTCGTGCTGGCCCTGGTCCTGCTCGCGGCGGTCGAGTCCGGTCCAGCGGCGTCCGCTGTTGGCGATGGAGACGCCGGCTTCGAGGAGTTGCTTGCGGTCGTACCAGCCGCGCAGCTTGGGGCCCACGATCGCGGCGTGATCGTCGGAGTCGGCGACGCGCAGCAGCTCGGCGAGGGCGTCGGGCTCGGGCGCGCTGTCGTCGTGGAGGAGCCAGAGCCACTGCACCGGTTCGCCGTGGGGCAGTTCGGGCAGCTCGTGGGCGTGGTCGTGCCAGGTTCTGGTGACGGGGTCCCAGCTGCTGGGGCGCTTGAGATAGGGGAGGTCGTCGGGGGTGAGGACGCCCGCGGTGCGCACGGCCTCGTCGACGGCGGCGCCGAATCCGGTGCGGCGGGCGAGGTGCAGTACGCGGCCGGTGCCGAGGGCTTCGGTGAGCAGCCGCGCGGACTCGTCGGCGCTGCCGGTGTCGGCGGCGACGGCGTTCTGCACGGGGCGTTCCTGGCCGAGGAGTCCGGCGAGGGCGTCGGGGAGCCAGCGCGCGCCGTCGTGGGAGACGAGTACGGCGGTGACGACGTGCCGCGGGAACTCCGGGGGCTGTGCTGGGGAGTACGCGGCGGTGGTGGGGGACATCGAGGTACGGGCCCTCCGGCCGAGGTCGCCCTTTCGGGGGGCGCTGAAGCGTCTGGGACGGGGCCCCACACTAACGGTAGGGAAAGGTGCCGGGGTGACGAAGCGGGGTGGTGGGGCGGGGTGGGCGCGGGGCGCGCCGGACCCGAACCGGAGAGGAATCCGGGCAGACCGGGCAGG
Organism: Streptomyces sp. NPDC001985; assembly: GCF_040296845.1. NCBI lineage: Bacteria > Bacillati > Actinomycetota > Actinomycetes > Kitasatosporales > Streptomycetaceae > Streptomyces > Streptomyces sp. NPDC001985. The sequence continues at coordinate 5,480 of NZ_JBEOYB010000116.1, read as the reverse complement.
GGGTCCGTGCGGAGGAGGGGGTCCGCGCGGAGGAGGGGCGGCGCGGAGGAGGGGCGGCGGGGTCAGGGTCGGCGGGGTCAGGGTCGGGGGAGAGCGGGCGGGCGGGGGCCGGGGGCCGGGGGCCGGGCAGCGAAACGGTCCGCCGGCTGCGCTGTGCCGCAGCCGGCGGACCGTGGTCGGTGCGCCGGATTCGTCTCTCCGGTCTGATCCTGGATATCCGTTCGGTTTTCAGACGGCGGCCTTCTTCAGTCGTCGCCGTTCGCGCTCGGACAGTCCGCCCCAGATTCCGAATCGCTCATCGTTGGCCAGTGCGTACTCAAGGCATTCCGAGCGGACTTCACAGGCCAGGCATACTTTTTTCGCCTCGCGTGTGGAGCCGCCCTTTTCAGGGAAGAAGGACTCGGGATCGGTCTGGGCGCACAACGCGCGCTCCTGCCAGCCGATTTCGTCGTCCGCGTCCTCGACCAGCAGTTGTTCGAACAGCTCGGTCATGTGCGCCCCTCGTCTGTCTCTGCGTCCCCGTGATGTTGCCGTGATCGCGTGATCGATTTCGGCCAAACGACACGAGTGAAATTACAAGTGCGCCGATCCGGGCCAGTCAAGCCGGGATCTGCTATTGGGCCCGGTATTCACTCTGCGGAACCAAGGCTATGCGGAAAGTGTTCAAATCACCAAAAAGGTGACACATGCCGGTGGCCTGCTCCACGCCCTCGCGTCCCCCCTTCTCATGAGTGAAGACGACACAGGGTTCGATCTTGTTGCGATCCGGCCAGTGAAGCGATCCGGATCACAGTCCGGTCACGCGGCGTTCGGATGGGCAGCCGGGCGGGACCAGGCACGGTTGCTGCGCCTTGTCTCCGCTGTACCGGCTGAGCAAACCTTTCTCCGGATTCCGTAACCGTATGAGGTGAAACATTGCCGCCAAACCGGTCATTGAGTTGACATCAAAGACCCCCACCCGTCACCTTGGGTGGCATGTCAGCGACCTCAGCATCTTTTGCGACCCCCGTCCGCGGGTTCCGCTGTGCTGTCCAGGCGCGCTGTTGCTGTTCCAGCTGTTGATGCCGTCGACGCCGTAGCGCTCCGGCCTTCACCCCGCTCTCCGCTCCACAGCTCTCCGCCCCCGCGTTCCCGTGGGCACACGGCCCGCCACCGGAGCCGTGTGTGCGGCCTCCCGCCCCGGATGCCGTACGGCCCGAGGCTCCCGCTCTCCCGCACCCGCGCCCCGTCCGCACTGCTCGTTCTCCGCCGAGGAACCACCGCACCCATGAACAGCGACAGCGACCTCCAGATCGCCGGCGACATCCTCGCCGTGCAGCACCTCCTCCAGCCCGCCGCCGAACACCCCGCGACCGTCGCCGACTTCGCCGGCCTGGCCCGCTCCATCGCCGGCGACCGGGCCCGATGGGCCCCGCTGGTCCGGTACGACGCCGCCAGCCGCTGGTACCACCGGCTCGACACCGGCCCCGGCTACGAGGTGTGGCTGCTGTCGTGGGTGCCCGGCCAGGGCACCGGGCTCCACGGCCACGGGGACTCCGCCGGGGTGCTCACGCTCCTCGAAGGACGGCTCACCGAACGCACCGGGCGGGGCGCACGGGAGCTCACCGCGGGCGCGCAGCGGGTGTTCGCGCCGGGGTACGAGCACGAGGTGGTCAACGACTCGCTCGAACCGGCGGTGTCGCTGCACATCTACTACCCGGGGCTGACGGAGATGCCGATGCGGCCGGGGGCGGCCGTGCCCGCGATGGCGCACGCGCGGTGCCAGGGCGCCGTACCCGCCTGAGCCCGGCCACCACCCCACAGACGATCAGGCTCCGCCCGACAGCCCCACCCGTCGCCCGGCCACCACCCCACAGACGATCAGGCTCCGCCTGACACACTGACATCCATGCGCATTGTGGTTCTGGCCGGCGGCATCGGCGGCGCCCGTTTTCTCCGCGGTCTTCTGAAGGCCGCGCCCGAAGCGGACGTCACGGTGATCGGGAACACCGGTGACGACATCCATCTGTTCGGACTGAAGATCTGCCCCGACCTCGACACGGTGATGTACACCCTCGGCGGCGGCATAAACGAGGAGCAGGGCTGGGGGCGTACGGACGAGAGCTTCCGGGTCAAGGAGGAGCTGGCCGCCTACGGTGTGGGCCCGGAGTGGTTCGGTCTCGGAGACCGGGACTTCGCGACCCATATCGTCCGCACCCAGATGCTCTCCGCGGGCTACCCGCTCAGCGCCGTGACCGAGGCGCTCTGCACCCGCTGGAACCCGGGCGTACGGCTGCTGCCGATGTCCGACGACCGCGTCGAGACCCATGTCGCGGTGGAGCTGGACGGGGAGCGGAAGGTCATCCACTTCCAGGAGTACTGGGTGCGGCTGCGGGCCTCGGTGCCCGCCGAGGCCGTGGTGCCCGTCGGCGCCGACCAGGCGAAACCCGCGCCCGGGGTGCTGGAGGCCATCGCCGCCGCCGATGTGATCCTCTTCCCGCCGTCCAACCCGGTCGTCAGCGTGGGCACCATCCTCGCGGTCCCGGGCATCCGCGAGGCGATCGCCGAGGCCGGGGTCCCGGTGGTGGGGCTCTCCCCCATCGTCGGGAACGCGCCGGTGCGCGGGATGGCCGACAAGGTGCTCACCGCCGTGGGAGTGGAGGCGACAGCCTCGGCGGTCGCCTCGCACTACGGCTCGGGGCTGCTCGACGGCTGGCTGGTCGACACGGTGGACGCGGCGGCCGTCGCCGAGGTCGAGGGAGCGGGAATCCGCTGCCGGGCGGTCCCGCTGCTGATGACGGACGCGGACGCGGCGGCGGAGATGGCGCGGCAGGCGCTCGCGCTGGCCGAGGAGGTCCGGGGATGACACCGCCGTACGGAACAGGGGAACGGACCGCGGCCGGCGCGGCTCCCGAGGGAGCCGGGCCCCCGGAGGCCGGGGCTCCGGCGTTCTCGGTCCGGGCCGTGACCGGGCTTCCCGAGGTGCGGGCGGGCGACGATCTCGCCGGGCTGATCGCCGCCGCCGGGCCGGAGCTGGCCGACGGGGACATTCTGCTGGTCACCTCGAAGATCGTGAGCAAGGCGGAGGGGCGGATCGTCACCGCCGACGACCGTGAGGCCGCCATAGACGCCGAGACCGTGCGGGTGGTGGCGCGGCGCGGGCCGCTGCGGATCGTCGAGAACCGGCAGGGGCTGGTGATGGCGGCGGCCGGAGTCGACGCCTCCAACACTCCGGCCGGGACGGTGCTGCTGCTGCCGCTCGACCCCGACGCGTCGGCGCGGGCGATCCGCGCGGGGCTGCGGGAGGCCCTCGGCGTGGAGGTCGGGGTGATCGTCACCGACACCTTCGGGCGGCCCTGGCGCGCCGGGCTGACCGATGTCGCGATCGGGGCGGCGGGCGTGCGGGTCCTGGACGATCTGCGCGGCGGGACGGACTCCCACGGGAATCCGCTGAGCGCGACCGTGATCGCCACCGCCGATGAGCTGGCCGCGGCCGGCGATCTGGTCAAGGGCAAGTGCTCCGGGCTGCCGGTCGCCGTGGTGCGCGGTCTCGCCCACCTGGTGGGGGGCGACGACGACGCCCGCGCGCTGGTGCGGGACGCGGCCGATGACATGTTCCGGCTCGGTACGTCGGAGGCGGTACGGGAGGCGGTGACCCAGCGGCGCACGGTGCGGGAGTTCACCGACCAGCCGGTCGATCCGGCGGCGGTGCGCAGGGCGGTCGCGGCGGCGGTGACCGCGCCCGCGCCGCACCACACCACGCCGTGGCGGTTCGTCCTGCTGGAGTCCGCCGCCGCCCGCGCCGGGCTGCTCGACGCGATGCGGGACGCCTGGATCGCGGATCTGCGGCGCGACGGGAAGTCGGAGGAGTCGATCGCCAAGCGGGTGCGCCGGGGGGAGGTGCTGCGCCGGGCCCCGTATCTGGTGGTCCCCTGCATGGTGATGGAGGGCTCCCACCACTACGGGCACGAGCGCCGGGACGCCGCCGAGCGCGAGATGTTCGTGGTCGCCACGGGAGCCGGAGTGCAGAACTTCCTGGTGGCGCTCGCCGGGGAGCGGCTGGGCTCGGCGTGGGTCTCGTCCACGATGTTCTGCCGCGAGGTCGTCCGCGAGGTGCTGGGGCTGCCCGGGGAGTGGGACCCGATGGGGGCGGTGGCCGTGGGGCACGCGGCGGCGGTGCCGAAGCAGCGGCCGGTCCGGGAGGCGTCGGCGTTCATCGAGGTCCGTTAGCGCCCGGCCGGGTCCCGGCCGCTCCGGGGGTGGTCAGAGCCGCCCGATGTCGACCCGGTACATCCGGGGGGCGCGGCGGGGCGGGACGCGGCCGCTGAGCAGGATGAGACGGGCGGCGCGGTGGCGCTGGCCCGCGTACGGGGCGAGGAGTTCGAGCATCGCCGTGTCGTCGGCGTCCCGGTCGCCCGCGAGGGCGTAGCCGACGATGCCCGGCAGATGGAGATCGCCGGTGGTGACGGCGTCGGGGGCGCCGTGGCTGCGCTGGACCGTCTCGGCGGAGGTCCAGGGGCCGATGCCGGGGATCAGTTCCAGGCGGGCCCTGGCCTGTTCCGGCTCCATGTCCGCGGCCTCCTCCATCCGGCGGGCGGCCCGCGCCGCGCGGATGACGGTGGCGGCGCGCTTGTCGTCGACGCCCGCGCGGTGCCACTCCCAGGAGGGGATGAGGGTCCAGGTGCGGGGCTCGGGGACCACATGCATCCCGGGGGCCGGGCCGGGGGCGGGCTCGCCGTACTTCCGCACCAGGAGCCGCCAGGCGCGGTAGGCCTCGTCCGTGGTGACCTTCTGCTCCAGGACGGAGGGGATCAGGGACTCCAGGACCAGTCCGGTGCGGGTGAGGCGCAGGCCGGGGCGGTGGTGGCGGGCGTGGGCGACGGCGCGGTGGCGCGGGGTGAGGGCGCCGGGGTCGTCCCCGGCGCCGAGGAGCGCGGGGAGGGTGTCCAGGAGCCAGGCGGCGCCGGGGCCCCAGGCGCGTGCCTCCACCCTGCCGTCCCGTGCGGTGATCCGGAGCGTGCCCGGGCCGTCCGGGGTCCGGGCGGTCCGCCAGAAGGCGCCGTCCGGGGTGGCCCGGTAGGTGGGGTCGGCGGGGCCCCGGCGGAGGGGGGTGAGGGTGAGGGGGAGGGTGGTGGGGGCGGGGGGTGTCCAGGTGCGGGTGGGTGCTGTGGGGGGTGGGGTGGGGGTGCCTGGCACGGGAGGGGTCCTTGGGGAGGGGGGTGGCTCTTCCGAGGGTAACCGTGCGGGCTCCCGCCGGTCCCGCCCGCGCCACCCCCACCCGGCACTCACGGGCCGGCCGCCGCGCCCCGGGCGACCCGGGCGAACCCGGGCCGACGGGGGGCCTCCCGGAGGCAGCTCTGGGGAAGCTTGGGGACGGCCCCCGCGCGACAGGTGCCCGCATGGTGCGGGCAACGGGGGGGGGGGGGGCCCCCCCCCCCCCCCCCCCCCAAACCCCGGGGGGGGGGGGGGGGGGGCAATGGGGGTAAAGGCCGGGGGGGAGA
>NZ_JBEOYB010000115.1:0-14119 GCF_040296845.1 Streptomyces sp. NPDC001985 | reverse complement strand
TGGGGGGGGGCCCCGGCCCCCCCCCCCCACCCCCCCCCCCCCCCCCCCCCGGGGTTTGGGGGGGGGGGGGGGGGGGGCCCCCCCCCCGACCGTGGCCCGCGGGATGCGGGGGTCCTGTGGCACAGGGTCCGTCCTCAAGCTCCCCCAGAGCTGCCTCTGGGAGGTGCCCCCAGACGGGCTGGGGTTGCCCGGGGCACCCGCCGAGATTGCCCGGGGCGCCCGTCGTGGAGGGGCGTCCTGGGGTGCCCGGTGGGGTGGGGTGGCCGTGGTGCGGGCGCACGATCCCCCCCCGGGGTGACCGGATGGCGAGACGAGCACACACCCCCACCCCCGCGTGTGGCACACTCGCCGCGTGCTTTCGTTCGCCATGATTATCGGCAGCAGGCGCGCCGGTCCGCCGTGATCGCCTCGTACCACCCCGTACGACGCGCCCACCCGCCCCCGACCCGCGCGCCCACCTCTCGCACCCGCGAGGGGTTTTTTCGTTTTCCGGCCCCACCTCGGCCGAATCCGAACCGCACGCGAAAATAGGGGCAAGTGGAGCCAGAAATTCCGGGAGCCACTCACCCGACAGGAGTCACAGCAGCCATGACCAGACAGCCCACGGACACGGACACGGGCACGGCCACCGATGACAGCAGCCCCCTCGACGACAGCTTCCATGTCTTCGACACCACCCTCCGCGACGGCGCCCAGCGCGAGGGCATCAACCTCACCGTCGCGGACAAGCTGACCATCGCGCGCCACCTCGACGACTTCGGTGTGGCCTTCATCGAGGGCGGCTGGCCCGGCGCGAACCCCCGGGACACCGAGTTCTTCTCCCGCGCCCAGCAGGAGATCACCTTCCGGAACGCCCAGCTCGTCGCCTTCGGCGCCACCCGCCGCGCCGGTGCCAAGGCCGCCGAGGACCCGCAGGTCAAGGCGCTGCTCGACTCCGGCGCCCCGGTGATCACCCTGGTCGCCAAGGCCCACGACCGCCATGTCGAACTGGCCCTGCGCACCACTCTGGAGGAGAACCTGGAGATGGTCCGCGACACCGTCGCCCACCTCCGCGCCCAGGGCCGCCGGGTCTTCGTCGACTGCGAGCACTTCTTCGACGGCTACCGCGCCAACCCCGAGTACGCCAAGGCGGTCGTCCGTGCCGCCTCCGGCGCCGGTGCCGATGTCGTCGTCCTCTGCGACACCAACGGCGGCATGCTCCCCGCCCAGATCCAGGCCGTCGTCGCCACCGTCCTCGCGGACACCGGCGCCCGCCTCGGCATCCACGCCCAGGACGACACGGGCTGCGCCGTCGCCAACACCCTCGCCGCCGTCGACGCCGGCGCCACCCACGTCCAGTGCACGGCCAACGGCTACGGCGAGCGGGTCGGCAACGCCAACCTCTTCCCGGTCGTCGCCGCGCTGGAGCTGAAGTACGGCAAGACCGTGCTGCCCCCCGGCTCCCTCGCCGACATGACCCGGATCTCCTACGCCATCGCCGAGGTCGTCAACCTCACCCCCTCCACCCACCAGCCCTATGTGGGTGTTTCGGCCTTCGCCCACAAGGCGGGCCTGCACGCCTCCGCGATCAAGGTCGACCCGGACCTCTACCAGCACATCGACCCCGAGCTGGTCGGCAACACCATGCGGATGCTCGTCTCCGACATGGCCGGCCGCGCCTCCGTCGAGCTGAAGGGCAAGGAGCTGGGGGTCGACCTCGGCGACGACCGCGAGCTGGTCGGCCGGGTGGTCGAGCGGGTCAAGGAGCGCGAGCTGAAGGGATACACCTACGAGGCCGCCGACGCCTCCTTCGAGCTGCTGCTGCGCGCCGAGGCCGAGGGCAGGGCCCGCACCTACTTCCGCACCGAGTCCTGGCGGGCCATCGTCGAGGACCGCCCCGACGGCACCCACGCCAACGAGGCCACGGTGAAGCTGTGGGTCAAGGGCGAGCGCATCGTCGCCACCGCCGAGGGCAACGGCCCGGTCAACGCCCTCGACCGGGCGATGCGGGTCGGCCTGGAGCGCTTCTACCCGCCGCTCGCCAAGCTGGAGCTGGTGGACTACAAGGTCCGTATCCTCGAAGGCCGCCACGGCACGGACTCCACCACCCGGGTGCTGATCACCACGGGTGACGGCGCCGGCGAGTGGTCCACCGTCGGGGTCGCCGACAATGTCATCGCCGCCTCCTGGCAGGCCCTGGAGGACGCCTACACCTACGGTCTGCTGCGCGCCGGAGTCGACCCCGCCAACTGACGTACCAGCCGTACATGACGCTTGTCCGAAATAGCCATATTTCGGGTAGCGTCTCGGCTTATGAATATCAGGTTGTTCTCCGCGCTGTCCGGCGCCCTGGGCCTGTTGCTGGTGCTCCCGGCCGCCGCCGGTGCGGTCCCGGGGGCGCCGGCGGGCGCCGGCGCCCAGCGGGCGGTGGCCCCCGCGCCCCTGGCCGAAGGGCCCGCCGCCGTGGCGGAGGCCTTCCGCGAGGGCCCGGTCCATGTGGACCCGCGCGCCTCCGGACAGCTCTCCCGCGCCGAGGCGCGGGCCCTCTCCGACAGGATCAGGAAGTCGGGGAGACCGCTCTTCGTCGCCGTGCTGCCCGTCGCCGGTGAGTTCGCGCCGGACGGTCTGCTCCGGAACCTCCGCGCCGCGACCGGGATCGCCGGTCTGTACGCCGTCCGCCTCGGCGACGGTTTCGACGCGGGCGCCGACGGCGCCGTCCTGCCCCGGGGCACCGTCCGCGACCTGGTCGCGACGGTGCGGACCCCGCCGGGCGGGGACGCGGCGGCCCAGCTCGACAGCTTCGCCGGTCTGGCCCTGCCCCGGATGAGCGGTGCCGCCCCCGCCTCCTGGGGCACCCCCGAGGCGCGGACCGCCGACGACGGTACGAAGACCGGTGTGCTGATCGCCCTCGGCGCGGCCCTCGTGGCGGGCGCCCTGCTGGTGTACGGGATCGTCCGTTCGCGCCGCCGCGGGAAGGCGGCCGAGGAGCGGGCGGCGCTCGACAGGCTGCGGGTGGTCGTCGACGAGGACATCACCGCCTTCGGCGAGGAGCTGGACCGGCTGGACTTCCATCCGTCCGAGCGGGGCGCGGACGACGCCATGCGCGCCGACTACGAGCGCGCGCTCGACGCCTACGACACCGCGAAGTCCGCGATGGCCTCGGCCCGCCGGCCCTCGGACGTCCGCGCGGTCACCACGGCCCTGGACGATGGCCGGTTCGGACTGGCCGCCCTGGACGCCCGCCGCACCGGCCGGCCCGTCCCCGAGCGCCGTCCGCCCTGCTTCTTCGACCCGCGCCACGGCCTCTCCGTGGCCGAGCGGAGCTGGGCCCCGCAGGGCTGCCCGGCCCGTGACGTCCCGGTCTGCGCGGCCGACGCGGCCCGGCTGGACGACCACCTCGCCCCCCTGGCCCGTACCGTCGAGACGGAGACGGGCCGCCGCCCCTACTGGGAGGCGGGACCGGCGTACGGGCCCTGGGCCGGCGGCTACTTCGGCGGCGGTCTGCTCCCCGGGCTGCTGGCGGGCACCATGCTCGGTGCCGTGCTCTCCTCCCCGGCCTACGCGGCGGAGTACGGCGGCGACGACTTCGCCTCCGGCGCCTTCTCGTCATCGGACTTCGACAGCTCAGACTTCGGCGGCTTCGGCGGCGGTTTCGACGGGGGCGGCGGCGGGGACCTCGGCGGGGGAGGCTTCGGCGGCGGTTCCGACGGCGGCGGCGGTATGTGAGGCGCACGGCGGAGCGCCCGCCCGTGCCGTGGGGGGACGGCGGGGCGGGCGCGCTCGGGGGGTGCCGGCCAGGGGGCCCGGCCGGTCACGGGGTGCGGCGTCAGGCCGCCTTGATCGCCGAGATGTCGAAGTTCAGCTTGACCTTGTCGCTGACCATCACACCGCCGGTCTCCAGCGCCGCGTTCCAGGTCAGGCCCCAGTCGGAGCGCAGGATCTCGGCGCTGCCCTCGAAGCCGACCCGCTCGTTGCCGTAGACGTCCGTGGCCGAGCCGTTGAACTCCAGATCGATGGCGAGCGGGCGCGTCACGTCCTTGATCGTCAGCTCACCGGTCACCCGGTAGGCGTCGCCGCCGAGCTGCTCGGCGGCGGTGGAGCGGAACGACATCAGCGGGAACTGCTCGGCGTCGAAGAAGTCGGCGCTGCGCAGATGACCGTCGCGGTCGGCGATACCGGTGTCGATGGAGGCGATCTTCACATCGAGGACGGCCTCGGAGGCGGCCGGGTCCGCGCCGTTCAGCTTCAGCGTGCCCTCGTGCTCACCGAAGGAGCCCCGGACATTGGTCACCATCGCGTGACGGACGGTGAAGCCGATGCTGCTGTGGGCCGTGTCGATGCTGTACTCGCCGGTCAGGGCGGCGAGCGCGGGGTCGACGGGGGCGTCGACGACGGCGGTGGCGGTGGCGGACTTGCGGTTGAACAGACCCATGACGACTCCTGTGGGGGGACGGGCCCGGCGCGGTGGACGCCCGGCCGGTGATTCGGCGGTTCGGCGGTCGAGGCTCCGTCTCCGGGGCTTCACCTCCGAGGCTCCGAATCCGGGGGCCGGCATCCGAAGCGCTGTTGTTGAAGCTTCAACGAGAGCGACTGTAGACCTATTCCGTTCAAGTTTCAACTTCTTTGGACGGGGTCACCGGGAACGCGCTCTCCGGAGCCCGCGCCATGGACGCTCCCCGGCGCCCGCGGCCCGCCGTCGAGAGCGCGGCCGGCCCCGAAGAGGCTGTACGCCGAGCCCGCCGGCGCGGCCCTCGGCCTCTTCGCCGCCCACGGGGCCATCCGGCCCGGCGGCCCGACCGTCCTCGTTTCGTCCTCGTCCTCGTTCTCGTTCTCGTTCTCGTTCTGGTCCTCGTCCTGGTCCTCACCGGCTCCGGCCTCAGGGCCGCCGGCGCGATGGCGCGCGCCACCGCCCGGGGGCGTACCGCATGATCCCCGGCGGCGTCCACCACGCGCCCCGCAAACCACTCGACGGTGTCGTCTCCGCCCCCCGTACCCCGGGTAGCGTCCGCCCATGAGCGAACCAGCCCCCGGCGAACGCACCATCCTGGACACCAAGTTGGACCGGTCCTTCGACATGCTCGACACGGACGGCGACGGCCGTATCCGCGAGGCGGACCTGGTGTCCCTGGCCGCGAAGCTCGGCACCGCCTTCGGCGCCGACGCCCCCGGCACCGTCGCCCGGCTCCAGCAGTGCTTCGCCGTCCTGTGGGCCACCGACCTCACGATCATGGACGCCGAGGGCAGGGGCGCGATCGACCGGGCCGAGTGGCGGGCCGGTGTCCGCCACGCCGTCGCGACCGACCGCGAGGGCTTCCTCGGCCGCATGAGCGCGATGCTCCGGGCCTGGCTCGAACTGTGCGACACCGACGGCGACGGCCGCATCGACCGCGCCGAGTACACCACCATGTACGGCCGGACCCTCGGCCTCTCCGCCGGACCGCTCCACGAGGCCTTCACCACCATCGACATCGACGGCGACGGATACATCAGCCTGGACGAGGTCCGGGCCGCCGTTGAGGAGTTCTACACCAGCGAGGCCACCGACACCCCCGGCAACTGGCTCTTCGGCCCCCTGTAGCGGGCCGTGGACCCCGTCCACGCGCGCACCCCCGCCACCAGCTGCCGGGTGCCCTCCAGATACCAGCGGCTCCCCGGGAACTCCCGGGCGAGCCCCGACCGCAGCAGCGCGCTCTCCTCCTCCAGCCGCCGCACCCGCTCCCGTACCGCCGTGAGCGCCTCCTCCCGGGTCAGCCCGCGCTCCCGGCGCAGCACCACCACCATGTTGAAGCCGCAGTTCTGCTCCTCCTCCCGGGCCAGCGAGAAGAGATCGTTGATCAGGGTGGCGGCATCGGCGGTATGGGCCCGCAGCCGCCGCCAGGCGGGCCGCGCCCGCAGCCGCGCGGGCAGCTCGGCGCCCTGCACGTGCTCCAGCATGTTCATGAAGGGATACAGACCCCCGGCCCACCGGCGCAGCAGCGCCGACTCCGCCACCGAGGGCAGACCGCCTCGGGCCCGGTGGGCGGTCTCGGTGGCGAAGGTGCCCAGGGTCCGCGTCCAGTCCCCGGCCGCGCGGCGGCACCACAGCGCCGTCCTGCCCCGGCACTGCCGGTCCCACAGATCACACCAGGCGCCCACCACACCCGCACCGCCCAGGGAGCGGCCCCCGGGGGACCGCGTCACCCCGGTCAGCTCCCGGACCAGCGCCCGCGCCCCGGGCACATCGCGCCCCAGCGGACCGTCGAAGAGATCATCGACGACGGTGTACCAGCCGAGGATGTCGGTCAGCAGCCCCCGCTCCCCGCCCGGGGCCCCGGGGTAGGCCCGGCGTATCAGCTCCGGCAGCGCGTACGTGTGGTAGCGCTCCAGCTCCGCCTCCGGGAGGAGCCGGTGGCGCAGCAGCCACGCGCTGTGCTCGGGCTCGGGCTCCGGCGGACCGCCGGCCGGCTCGGGCTCCGGCGGGCCGCCGGCCGTCCCCGCCGTCACGGTGTGCTCCCCGCCCTCGTCCGCCGGGCCGAAGGGACGGCGGCGGGCGCCGCGCGCGGGACGACCGCCATGGCCACCCCGCGCGCCTGCACCGTGGTCCACACCAGCTCCCGGGGCCGTGCCCCCGACACCGGCACCGGACGCCAGCGGCGCAGCACCGCCGCCGCCACCACCGCCAGTTCCATCCACGCGAACGCCTCGCCCGCGCACCGGTGCCGCCCCGCGCCGTACGGCAGGAACAGTTCCCGGCCCGCCGCGCCCGCCCACCGCTCCGGGTCGAAGGCGAGCGGGTCGGCCCAGTGCGCGGGGTCGCGGTGCAGGGCGGTCAGGCTGTACAGCAGCTCGGTGCCGGCGGGGACGGCGTACGGTCCCAGCCGCACATCCCGCGCGGCGGTACGCATCAGAAACGCGTTGGGGGCGTGCAGCCGCAGCACCTCCCGCAGCACCCGGCGCAGATACACCAGCCGCCCGACCGCCGCCGGCGTCAGCCCGCCGCCGCCGTCGTGGCCGTCACCGGGGCCGAGGGCCTCCGCCAGCTCCGCCAGGACCTCGGCGTGCACCCTCGGCGCCCGCAGCAGCTCATGGAAGAACCAGGTCAGCACCGACGAGACGGTCTCCGTCCCCGCGCCGAGCACGGTGATCACCTCGGAGCGCACGGCCGCGTCGTCCAGCGGGGCCCCGGTGCCGGGATCGGTCGCCGACCGCAGCAGCGACAGCAGCGAGTCCACCCCGCCCGGGGCCCTCCCGGGAGCCGCCGCCACCACCTCGTCGACGACCCGGTCCAGCGCCCGCACCGCCGCGCCGAACCGCCGGTTGACCGGCAGCGGCAGCCGCGCGAACACCGGTCGCGGACAGAGCGACCGCGCGATCTGCCCCTTCACCAGATCCGGCAGCGCCCGGTGGAAGGCGTCCGCGGTCTCCGCCCGCAGCCGCACCCCCAACAGCGCCCGGGTGACGATCTCCAGCGCCAGCCGGTTCATCTCCGCCGCCACGTCCAGCACCCGCCCGGGGCGCCACCGTCCGGCGCGCTCCAGGGTCACCTCCTCCACCACCCGTATCCGCCGGCCGGCGCTCGCGGCGGAGAACGCGGGCCGGACCGCCCGCCGCCGGTCCCGGTGCGGCACTCCCTCCGACATCAGCAGCCCGTCGCCGAACGCCTCCCGCAGGGTGTTCTGCACGGCGCCGCGCGGGCACGGCCCCGCCAGGGCGGTCAGCAGCTCATGGACCAGGGCGGGGCTGGTGACCACCCACACCGCGCGCGGCCCGAGCGAGACCTCGACCAGCTCACCGGTCCCGGCGAGCGAGCCGAGGAAGCCGAGCGGGTCGCGCAGCAGGGCGGGGGAGTGCCCCAGCACCGGGACGCGGCCCGGTGCGGCGGGAACGGTCCGTGGGATCACTGTGGTCACCTGTTTCTCGCTCGGATACCGGTTCCCGGGAGCCGGTCCCCGCGCCACCGGCGCCGCCGCCCGCGCCCGCGGGTCCCGCCGGGCCGGGACGCGTTCACTCTCTTGGTGGTCCTCCCGCCGCCGCAAACCGCCTTCACCCGATCGGGTGGTGTTACGGAATCCCGCGCACTCCCGCCCCCTGAGGGAAGGGCGGAGCGCGTGCTAGACCGGACGGCAGGACCGCATCCGCACCCGCCCTCCGGAGGCTCCCGTGTCCCAGCCGTCCGCCTGGCCCCGCCGCACCGTCCTCACCGCCCTGGCCTCCCTGCCCGCCCTGGCCGCCGCCCCCGGAGCCGGAGCCGCCCCCGGAGCCGGAGCCGGGGCCCGGCCGGCCGCCGGAACAGCCGACCCGTACGACACCCTCCGGCTGCGCTGGGTGGAGATCGCCCTCGGCACCGGCTACGACCCCACCGCCGAGCCCTACGCCTCCCGCATCGCCGAGACCGCCCGCCTCGCCGCCTCCCACCTCGCCACCATGGACCCGGCGCCCGCCTCGCTCTGGCCCGGACTGCGCTACGACCCGCCCGCCGGGATCACCCGCAGCTACAGCCGGCTGTGGACCATGGCGCAGGCCCACGCGCACGCCCCCGCGTCCGGCACCGGACCCGCCCTCCTGGACGCCGTCCGCACGGGCCTCGACCATCTCTCCGCCACCGTCTACCACCCCTCCACCACCCGCTGGGGCAACTGGTGGGAGTGGCAGATCGGCAGCCCCCGCCTCCTCATGGACACCGTCGCCCTCCTCCACGACCGGCTCACCCCGGAGCAGCGGGGCGCGGCCTGCGCCGCCGTCGACCACTTCATCCCCGACACCCTGCTGACCGACTACTCGGGCACCTCCACCGGAGCCAACCGCGTCGACCTCTGCCGCTCCGTCGTCCTGCGCGGTGTCATCGGCCGCGACAGCGCCCGGATCACCCTCGCCCGCGACGCCCTGTCGCCGGTCTTCCCGTATGTCACCCGGGGCGACGGCCTCCACGCCGACGGCTCGTTCGTCCAGCACACCTGGGTCGCCTACTCCGGCACCTACGGACAGGTGCTCCTCGACGGCCTCGGCCGGCTCCTCACCCTGCTCGCCGGCTCGCCCTGGGCGGTCGACGACCCCCGCCGGCAGATCGTCCTCGACAGCGTGGAACGGGCCTTCGCCCCGCTGATCCACAACGGTCTCGTGATGGACGGCGTCAACGGACGCGCCATCAGCCGGGGCCTGCTCCGCGACGACGACCGGCGGGTGATGCGCGGCGACCACTTCCACGGGCACGCCCTGATCGCCGCCATCGCGCTGCTCGCCGGAGCGGCGAGCCCGGACGAGCGCGAGCGCTGGCACTCCCGCGTCAAGGGCTGGACGCGCCGCGACACCACCGTGCCCGTGCTGCGCTCCCCGCAGTTCGGGGTCGCCGACCTCGCGCGGCTCCACGCGATCGACGCCTCGGCGACGGCCGCCGCCCCCGAGCCCTCCGGGCACACCCTCTTCGCCGCCATGGACCGGGCCGTGCACCGGCGCGACGGATGGGCCGTGAACATCTCCATGGCCTCCGAGCGGATCGCGCACTACGAGTGCGGAAACGGCGAGAACCCGCGCGGCTGGCACACCGGTTCGGGTCTGCTCCTGTGGTGGCCCGCCCACGGCCAGGGCGGGCAGTACACCGACTGGTTCTGGCCGACCGCCGACCCCTACCGGCTCCCCGGCACCACCGTCTCCACCCGCCGTCTCGCCGACCGCGAGGGCGGGGAGTGGGGCGAGCCCCGGCCCGCCGCGCGCTGGGTGGGCGGCGCGACCGACGGGGAGTACGCGGCGGTCGGCCAGCACCTCCACGGGCTCGGCTCCACGCTCCGCGCCCACAAGTCCTGGTTCTGCGCCGACGACGCGGTCATCTGCCTCGGTGCCGGGATCGCGTGCGCCGACGGGGTGCCCGTCGAGACCGTCGTCGACAACCGCAACCTCGGCGCGAGCGGCACCGAAACCTTCGCCGCCGGCCCGGGCTGGGCCCATCTCGACGGGCACGGCGGCTGGGTCTTCCCGTACGGCACCCGGCGGCTGCGCACCCTGCGCGAGGACCGCGCCGGCGCCTGGAGCGACATCAACACCGGCGGCTCCACCGAGCGGGTCACCCGCCGCTACCGGACACTCTGGTTCGACCACGGCACCGATCCGCGCGCCGGCTCCTATGCCTACCTGCTGATGCCCGGTGCCTCCCGGCGCGCGGTGGCGGCCCGCGCGGCCGACCGCCGGTGGCTGCGCGTGCACGCCAACACCGCCGCGCGGCAGGCCGTCTCCGTGGACTCCCTGGGCCTGTTCGCGGCCAACTTCTGGCAGGCCGGTACGGTGGGGGCGCTCACCGTGTCCGCGCCCGCCGCCCTTCTCGTGCGCCGGGGTCGGGACGGCCGGACGGCGAGTCTGCGGCTCAGCGATCCGGTACGGACCGGGGAGCCGCTGGAGGTCGTCTGGCGGCGGCCGGTGCGCCGGGTCACCGAGCACGGCCCCGGGGTCGAGATCCTGGGCACCGGGGCGGCGCTGCGGCTGCGGCTCAGCGCGGGGACGGCGGGGGCGAGCCACCGCTGCGATGTGATCCTCGGCTGAGCCATTTGTGGGACCCCCACAAGGAACCACTCCTCTGTGCTGGTGGTTGGGGCGCTAGGCCAAATGGTTCTGTTGGAGCCACACAGGAGAACGGCCGCGAGACTGTACAGAGTCAACGGGACGGTTTTCTTGGTCCGATCCGTAGGGTCGGTACATGACCGTTGTGGACGAGACCCCGAGCGAGCCGACGGACGCCCGTGGGCGCGTGGCCGAGCTGCACGAGCTGCGGGAGCGGGCCCTGCGGGGGCCGAGTGACCGTGCGACCGAGGCCCAGCACGCCAAGGGCAAGCTGACCGCGCGCGAGCGCATCGAGCTGCTGGTGGACCCGGGCTCCTTCCACGAGGTGGAGCAGCTGCGGCGGCACCGGGCGGTGGGGTTCGGGCTGGAGGCCAAGAAGCCCTACACCGACGGTGTGATCACCGGCTGGGGCACGGTCGAGGGCCGGACGGTCTTCGTCTACGCGCACGACTTCCGGATCTTCGGCGGCGCGCTGGGCGAGGCCCACGCCACCAAGATCCACAAGATCATGGACATGGCCATCTCGGCCGGTGCGCCGCTGGTCTCCCTGAACGACGGCGCCGGCGCCCGTATCCAGGAAGGCGTCTCGGCGCTCGCCGGATACGGCGGGATCTTCCAGCGGAACACCCGGGCCTCCGGGGTGATCCCCCAGATCAGCGTGATGCTCGGCCCGTGCGCCGGCGGCGCGGCCTACTCCCCGGCCCTCACCGACTTCGTCTTCATGGTCCGTGAGACCTCGCAGATGTTCATCACCGGACCGGATGTGGTCAAGGCCGTCACCGGTGAGGAGATCACCCAGAACGGTCTGGGCGGCGCGGATGTCCACGCGGAGACCTCGGGCGTGGCGCACTTCGCGTACGACGACGAGGAGACCTGCATCGCCGAGGTCCGCTACCTCCTGTCGATGCTCCCGCAGAACAACCGCGAGAACCCGCCGACGGTGGCCTCCGACGACCCGGCGGACCGGCGCTCCGACGTCCTCCTGGACCTGGTGCCGGCGGACGGGAACCGCCCGTACGACATGCACCAGGTGATCGAGGAACTCGTCGACGAGGGCGACTATCTGGAGATCCACGAGCGCTGGGCCCGGAACATCATCTGCGCGCTGGCGCGGCTGAACGGGCAGGTCGTCGGGATCGTGGCGAACCAGCCGCAGTCCCTGGCCGGGGTGCTGGACATCGAGGCGTCGGAAAAGGCTGCGCGTTTTGTGCAGATGTGCGACGCTTTCAATATTCCGATCATCACTCTTCTGGACGTGCCCGGCTTTCTCCCCGGGGTGGACCAGGAGCACGGTGGGATCATCCGGCACGGCGCGAAGCTGCTCTACGCGTACTGCAACGCGACGGTGCCGAGGATCTCGCTGATCCTGCGCAAGGCCTACGGCGGTGCGTACATCGTGATGGACTCCCAGTCCATCGGAGCGGATCTGACGTATGCCTGGCCGACCAACGAGATCGCGGTGATGGGCGCCGAGGGTGCCGCCAACGTCATCTTCCGCAGGCAGATCGCGGAGGCCGAGGACCCCGAGGCCATGCGGACCCGCATGGTCAAGGAGTACAAGTCCGAGCTGATGCATCCGTACTACGCGGCCGAGCGGGGTCTTGTCGACGATGTCATCGACCCCGCGGAGACCCGCGAGGTGCTGATCGCGTCGCTCGCGATGCTCCGCACCAAGCACGCCGACCTGCCGTCGCGCAAGCACGGCAACCCCCCGCAGTGAGTGCTGCGGAGAGAACGGAGCCGGAATACCGATGAGTGCTGCTGCTGACGCTTCGCTGCTGCGGGTGGAGAAGGGGGAGTGCGAGCCGGAGGAGCTGGCGGCGATCACCGCGGTTCTGCTGGCCCGCGCCGCCGCGCACCCCGCCGCCGCGTCCTCCTCCCTCCCGCACCCGCCGTCCACCGCCGGCTGGCGCCGCCTCGAACGCCAACGCGGCTTCCAGCCCTCCCACAGCTGGCAGGGCTAACCCCTCCCCGGGATGCCCCGACCCCGGGACATCCCGTCCCCACCCCGGGCTCGCCCGGACCCACCCGGCCCGCCCAGATCCACCCAGCCCGTCCGGGGGCACCTCCCAGAAGCAGCTCCGGGAGAGCTCGAGGACGGCCCCCGCGCCACAGGTAACCCGAGCAGAATCAGCCCGTCTGGGGGCACCTCCCAGAGGCAGCTCTGGGGGAGTTTGAGGACGGCCCCCGCGTCACAGGTAACCCGAGCAAATTCAGCCCGTCCGGCGCTTGAGGACGGACCCCGAAGCACCGGACCCCGCACCCTGCGGGCCCGCGTCGGGGACCAGCCCCGAACCCCCGCGCCTCAAACTCCCCCGGAGCCGCCTCCGGGAGGTGCCCCCAGCGAGGCTGAATACGCCCAGCCCCCCCGGCTGACCCGGGTTTGCCCAGGGCCGGTGAGGCCGGATGGGGGCGCCCCCGGCGCCGAGGCCCCCGGGCGCCCGAGCCCTCCCGCGTTCAGGCCACCCCCGGACCCTCGGCGCACCCCCGGTGGGCAGCCCCCCGGAGGGGGGAGCCTCAGCGGAGGATCTCCGTGATCTCGGGGAGCAGCGAGGCCGGCAGAGCAAACCCCCAGCGCCGCGACGCCTCACGGAGCAACTCCCCGCTCCACTCCCAACTCGCCCGCGCCGCCCCCCGCACCTCCGCCTCCCGCGCCGCGCACGTCGTCCCCCGGTACCGCTCCACATCCCCCGCCGGCAGATCCGCCTCCAGCGCCCTGCTCGGCGTCAGCCAGTGCGCCGTGCTGCCGCGCAGCAGCCTGCACAACTGGAGCTGCTGCGGCGCGATCACCGTGTGCAGCAGCGCGTGCCCCCGCGCCACCTCCCCCCGCGCCAGCACATGCCCCAGCATCAGCGTCCAGTTGGCCAGCTCGTCGGCGAGCTGCCTCGCCGTCGCCCCCGGCTCCGGCGGCACGAACTCCGCCAGCTCCCGCGCCGCCGCCCCCAGCCGCCCGCTCCGGTCGAGCAGCACCGCCGCCCCCGGGTCCGGCAGATGCACCATCCCCCGCCAGCCGGCCACCGCCGCGATCCCCGGCCCGGCCTCCTCGACATGGAACTCCCCGCGCATCAGATCGTCGAAGACGACCGCGAGAATCCCGTACATGTTCGTGTACGCCAGCTTCAGCGGCGCCAGCCGCTCCACGAACCCGCGCCCGTCGAACCCCTCCGCCTCACCGTCCCGCACGAAGAGATACGCCTCGATGTCCGAGTGGGCGTCGGCCTCGCCGAGCGTCCAGGACCCGTACAGCAGTACGCCGTCGAGCAGCGGTTCGTCCTCGGAGATCCGGCGGAGCCGCTCGACACGGCGGTCCAGGGCGGCGGAGGACGACACAGGGCGGTAAGGCATGAAGGTCTCCTGAAGTGAGCGGGCAGACGGAGGAGACCCGGCGGCTCGCGCCGGGTCGCTGTCTCGACGGAACTGCTCCGCCCGATCAGGAAACTGCCATGCCGACATGGTAGAGCCCCCGCACTCCCGGTCACAGGGGATTACGGGGGCTCTCAGCGGGTACGCGTCAGCGCAGCCGGGCCATGAGGGCGTGTTCGACGAGGGTGATGAGGGCGCTTTTGGCGTCGGCGCGGTGGCGGGCGTCGGTGGTGATGATGGGGGTGTCGGG
>NZ_JBEOYB010000114.1:0-14430 GCF_040296845.1 Streptomyces sp. NPDC001985 | reverse complement strand
TCTTCCCCAACCCGCCGCTCTCCCCTTCGGGGGTTCGGGGGCCGGCCCCCGACCGAGGCCCGCGGGATGCGGGGTCCTGTGGCACAGGGTCCGTCCTCAAACGCCGGACGGGCTGGGGGTGCTCGGGTAGCCCGGGGGGCCGGGTCCGTCCTCAAACGCTGGATGGGCTGGGGGTGCCTGGACGAGCTGGGATTGCTCGGGCCGCCCGGGGTGCGGGGTCCGTCCTCAAGCGCTGGACGGGCCGGGTTGTCCGGGCTCGCTGGGGGCGCCTCCCGGAGGCAGTTCTGGGGGAGCGGGGGTTCCGGGGGCCCCGGGCCCGCGGGATGCGGGGGCTCCAGGGGTGGGCTCAAGAGCTCTTGGTGGGCCACCAGAGGCGGTGGGCCAGGAGGGTGGACAGGGCCGGGACCAGGATCAGGGAGAGGACCAGCGCGGAGAGCATGATCCCCAGCGCCATCGCGAAAGCGACCTGCTCACTGCCGGGCGTCGCCCCCAGCGTGGCGAACGACCCCGCCAGCACCAGCCCCGCCGTGGCGATCGCCGGCGTCGTGTGGCGTACCGCACGCCCCACCGCCGCCCGCGCCGGCCCCGGCCGCCGCATCTCCTCCCGTATCCGGTCGGCGATCAGGATGTTGTAGTCGGTGCCCAGCGCCACGACGAAGAGGAACAGCACCAGGGGAAGGGTGAAACCGACCCCGGGCTCACCCAGCACATGCTGGAAGAGCAGTGTGGCGGCACCGAGCGTGGCCGCGAACCCGAGCCCGACGGAGAGCATCAGCACCACCGGCGCGAGCAGGCTGCGCAGCAGCACCAGAAGGATCAGCGCGATCAGCCCCGCCGCGACGGGGAACACGATCCTCAGGTCGCGGTCGACGGCGGTCGCGACATCGGCGAAGATCGCCGCCGTCCCGCCCACGTGCGCCGACGCCCCGGCGGGCGTGTGCCGCGCCACCGCGTCCCGGATCGGCCCGGAGGCCAGGTCGCGCGCCTGCTCGCTCTGCGGGTCGGCGGTGGGGTAGAGGTCGATCCTGGCCGCCCGGCGGTCCTCGTTCAGAACCGTCTCCGCGACCTTGCCCACACCCTCGACCCGGGTCAGCGCGCCGGAGAGGCCGTCGAGTCCGCCGGTGGTGAGGGTGCCGCCGTCCGTGGCGGTGACGAAGACCGTCGTCGGGTCCGACACCCCGGCCGGCAGCGCGCGCGATATCTCCGCCGCGGTGGCCGCCGCGGGCGTCCGGTCACCCGAGTCGCCCCGGCCGTAGTCCATGCGGATGCCGATCAGCCCGGCGGACAGCGCGGCCAGCAGGGCGACGGACGCGGTCAGCATCAGCAGGGGCCGCCGGGTGACCAGGTCGGCGAACCGGGTGGCCCGCCCATCGCGCGGCTCGTGGAGCAGGGCCTTGGAGGGCCAGAACATCCCGCGCCCGGCGGCGGCGAGCAGCGCCGGCAGCAGGGTGAGGCTGCCGAGCAGCATCACCAGGACCGCGATGGCGATCGCGGGCCCCAGCGAGCGGAACTGCCCGAAGCTCGCCAGCCCCAGTGTGGCGAACGCGGCCACGATGGTCAGCGCCGCCGAGGTGATCGCGGTGCCCACCCGGCCGGAGACCTGTGCGGCCACCTCGCGGGCGGGCTGCCCGGGCCGGCCGCGCAGCTCCTCCCGGAAGCGGAACAGCAGGAACAGCAGATAGTCGATGCCGATCCCGAGCAGCACCACATTGATCAGCTCCGGGGTCCCCGCGTCGAGCTTGCGCCCGGTGAGCAGCGCGCCACCCGCGACGGCACCCCCCGCCACCCCGCCGATCAGGGCGACCGCGAGCAGCGGCAGCACCGCCGCGAGCACGCTGCGGAAGACCAGGACGTTGAGCAGGACGATGAACCCCATGACGAGACCGCTCCCGACCTTCGCCGCGGTCTCGTGCTCATCGGTGGTGTCGACGGTGTCGGCGAGCCCTCCGGTGAAACCGGTGCGCATCCCCGCCTCGGAGAACTGCGCCCGGGCGGCGTCCCGGAACTCCCGGTAGACGCCCTGGACCCCCTTGTCCGAGGGGTTCCCGGTCAGCTGGACGGAGAGCAGCCCGAAGCTCCGGTCGGGTGCCGTCATCGCCGGGGCGACCCTGGGCGTCTGGGAGCGGTCGGGGACCAGGAAGTGCGGGGTGTCGTCCTCCCGGGGCATGATCACCCGCTGCCGGCCCAGCTTCGCGGCCTCCTCCCCGATCCGCTTCCGGTCGGCGGCGCCGAGAGCCCTGCCGTCGTCGCGGGCGACCAGCACCGTCACCGTGGTGGCTTCGGGGTCCACCCCGAACTGCTCCCGGGCGATCTCCAGCGCGGCGGCCGAGTCGTACGAGCGGGGCAGGAAGTCCCCGGTCTGGTGCTGGGTGACGCGGGAGATCAGCGTCGGGGCCAGGGCGCTCAGCGCGACACCCAGCACCGCCCAGAGGGCGATGACCTTCCACGGATGTCTGGTGGAGTACCCGGTCAGGGCACGGATCACGATGTCCTCCGGCGGACGGCCTCGGATGTCTGCCGGGGGTTCCCGGCCGGTCTCCAGACCATCACCCGCGAGGGCAGCCGGGCGTCGTGGCAGCGGATGATCCGGACGGGGGCCCTGGGTCCTCCCCCGGCCCGCGACCAGGACCCTGGTCCCGGTCCGGTCCAGGTCGCCGGGGGGAACCCGGGCCGCGGACCGCCGCCGCGGGTGGGACCGGCACCTCCGCTGTGCGAGGCTGTGCCGGGGCCGCGAGGGCCGGACACAGGGGGAAACGGACATGCTCAGGAACCGACGGACCGCGCCCGGCGGCGTCGCGGCGGCGGCACCGGACGGCGGCGCCACCGGTGCCGGAACCGGTGCCGGAACCGGTGGCGGAACCAGTGGCGGAACCGGTGCCGGCACGGAGCCGCCGTGGACCCGCAACGACGCGCTGGTGACCGCCGGGGCGTGTGCGATGAACCTGCTCAGCTATGTGTTCTTCGACGACCCCGAGGGCCGGCACGAGGTGGATGTGGCGGGTTTCCTCCTCGTCGCGCTGACGGCGGTCCCCCTGCTCGTCCGCCGCCGCCACCCGGTGGCGGCGCTCGCCGCCGTACTGGCTCTCGATGTGACGGCCGCCCTGACCATCCCTCTGCCCATCCACTTCGGTGCCGTGCTGGTGGTGGCGCTCTACTCGGTCGCCCGGGCCCGCCCGGGGCGGGTGACGGCGGTCGCGGCCACGGCGACGGCCTCGCTGGCGCTGCTGAGCCAGAGCAATGGACGGACTCCGTCCTGGCAGGAGGCCGTGAGCGCGCCCACCTCCACCCTGATCGTCGTCGGCACCGCCCTGGCGGTCAACCGCTGGCAGCGGGAGGTGGCGGCCAACCGCAGACTGCTCGCCGACCGCGCGGTGGCCGACGAACGGCGCCGCATAGCCAGGGAGTTGCACGACATCGTGGCCCACCACATCACCACCATGCAGCTGATGGCGGGCGGGGCCCGGGCCAATATCGACCGGCCGGAGGTGGTCCGGGACGCCCTGGTCACCCTGGAGTCCTCGGGGCGGCTCGCCCTGCGCGAGATGCGCCAGCTCCTGGACGTCCTGCGGGCCGGTGACGAGCCGGAGGCCGCGCCCTCGCTGCCCCAGCCCGGCGCCGACGACCTGGAGCGTCTGGTGGCCGAGTCCCGCCTCGCCGGTCTGCCGACCGAACTGGGCATCCACGGGACACCGCGTCCCCTGCCGCCCACCGTCGGGCTCACGGTGTTCCGGATCGCCCAGGAGGCCCTGACCAACACCCGCAAGTACGCGGGGCCGGCCCGGGCGTCCGTACGGCTCGCCTACCGCGAGGACGGTGTCACCGTGGAAGTGCGGGACGACGGCGGGGGCGAGCCGCCGCGGGAGGAGGCACCGGCGGTGGGCCCGGGTGGCTACGGTCTGATCGGTATGCGCGAGCGGGTCGCTCTGCACGGCGGCACCCTCACCGCCGGGCCGCGGCCCGATGGAGGGTTCTCCGTGGTGGCCGATCTGCCGCTGACCGGGGACGAGACGGCCGAGGCCGCCGAAGCCACCGAAGCCACCGAGGCGGCGGGCCGGCACGAGGGAGCGCACCGATGACCGGGGCCGGGCCGACGGGACCGACGGAGGCGGCAGAGGTGGCAGAGGCAACGGGGGCGAGGATCAGAGTGCTGATCGTGGACGACCAGCCGCTGGTGCGGCGCGGCCTTTCACTGATCCTCTCCCCCGACCCGTCCATCGACGTGGTGGGAGAGGCCGAGAACGGCGCGCGGGCCGTCTCGCTCGCCCGCGAACTGCGCCCCGACGTCGTGGTGATGGACATCCGGATGCCGGTGCTCGACGGGGTCGGCGCGACCCGGGAACTCGCGGCCACCGTGCCCGGCAGCCGGGTCCTGGCCCTGAGCACCTTCGATGTCGACGAGTACGTGGTGGGCGCCCTGCGCGCCGGTGCCTACGGGTTCCTGCCGAAGGACAGCTCCCCGGAGGACCTGAGCGCGGCGATCCGTACCGTCCACACCGGCGAGGCCATCGTCGCGCCACGTCTGCTCACCCGGCTGATCTCCACCTATGTGCGGGCGCCCCACGACGCGCGGCCGGCCCACACCGGCCCGGGTGAACTCACCCCCCGGGAGGTCGAGGTGTGGCGGCTGATGGCCACCGGCCTCGACAACTCCGAGATCTCCCGCGCCCTGGAGATCAGTCCCTCCACGGTCAAGAACTACATCACCAGCATCTTCGACAAGCTCGCCGTCCGCGACCGCGCCCAGGCGGTCATCGCGGCCTATGAATCGGGCCTGGTCACCGCCCGCGCGGCGGACGGCGGCTCGCCCTAGCCGGGCCCGTCAGGGGCGCCGGGCGGACGTCACCCGGTAGACGTCGTAGACGCCCTCGACGCCCCGGACGGCCTTGAGGACGTGGCCCAGGTGCTTGGGGTCGCCCATCTCGAAGGTGAAGCGCGAGGTGGCCACCCGGTCGCGGGAGGTCTGGACGGCGGCCGAGAGGATGTTGACGTGCTGGTCGGAGAGGACCCGGGTGACATCCGAGAGGAGCCGGGACCGGTCCAGGGCCTCCACCTGTATGGCGACCAGGAAGACGGAGGACTGGGTGGGCGCCCACTCCACCTCCAGGATGCGCTCGGGCTGCTGTGACAGGGAGTCGACATTGACGCAGTCGGCGCGGTGGACCGAGACTCCGCTGCCCCGGGTGACGAAGCCGATGATCGGATCGCCCGGCACCGGCGTACAGCAGCGGGCCAGCTTGACCCAGACGTCGTCCACGCCCTTGACCACCACACCGGGATCGGCGTTGGAGCGGCGCTTCTTCGCCCGGCCGCTGGAGGGCGGCGCGGACTCGGCGATGTCCTCGTTGGCGGCCTCCTCGCCGCCGAGGGCCTGCACCAGCTTCTGTACGACCCCCTGGGCCGCGACATGGCCCTCGCCGATCGCCGCGTACAGCGAGGAGATGTCGGGGTAGCGCATCTCATGGGCGAGGGTGACGAGCGAGTCCCCGGTGAGAATCCGCTGGATGGGCAGATTCTGCTTGCGCATCGCGCGCGCGATGGAGTCCTTGCCCTGCTCGATGGCCTCGTCCCGGCGCTCCTTCGAGAACCAGGCGCGGATCTTGTTGCGGGCCCGGGGGGACTTGACGAAGCCCAGCCAGTCGCGGGACGGGCCGGCGCCCTCGGCCTTGGAGGTGAAGACCTCGACCAGATCGCCGTTGTCGAGGGTCGATTCGAGCGGTACGAGCCGTCCGTTGACCCGTGCCCCTATGGTGCGGTGGCCGACCTCGGTGTGGACCGCGTAGGCGAAGTCCACCGGTGTGGCGCCCGCCGGGAGCGCTATGACATCGCCCTTCGGCGTGAAGACGAAGACCTCGTTGCGGGAGAGGTCGAAGCGGAGCGACTCCAGGAACTCCGAGGGGTCCTCGGTCTCCTTCTGCCAGTCCAGCAACTGGCGCAGCCACGCCATGTCGTTGATGTGGTCGTCCTTGCCGGACTTCCTGGGCACGTCGGTGCGCACCTTGGAGGCCCCGGCGGACGGCTCCTGCTTGTACTTCCAGTGCGCGGCGATGCCGTACTCGGCGCGGCGGTGCATGTCGAAGGTGCGGATCTGGAGCTCGACCGGCTTGCCGTTGGGTCCGATGACCGTCGTGTGCAGCGACTGGTACATGTTGAACTTCGGCATGGCGATGTAGTCCTTGAACCGGCCGGGGACCGGATTCCATCGCGCGTGGACGGTGCCGAGCGCCGCGTAGCAGTCGCGGACGGTGTCCACCAGGACCCGGATGCCGACCAGGTCGTAGATCTCCGCGAAGTCCCGGCCCCGGACGATCATCTTCTGGTAGACGCTGTAGTAGTGCTTGGGGCGCCCGGTGACGGTGGCCTTGATGCGGGCGGCCCGCAGATCGGACTGGACCTCGTCGGTCACTATGGCGAGGTACTCGTCGCGCTTGGGGGCGCGCTCGGCGACCAGCCGCACGATCTCGTCGTACATCTTGGGGTAGAGGATCGCGAAGGCGAGGTCCTCCAGCTCCCACTTGATGGTGTTCATGCCCAGGCGGTGGGCGAGCGGCGCGTAGATCTCCAGGGTCTCGCGGGCCTTCTTCTCCTGCTTCTCCCGCTTGAGGTAGCGCATGGTGCGCATGTTGTGGAGGCGGTCGGCGAGCTTGATCACCAGGACGCGCGGGTCCTTGGCCATCGCCACGACCATCTTGCGCACGGTCTCGGCCTGGGCGGCCTCGCCGAACTTGACCTTGTCCAGCTTGGTGACGCCGTCGACGAGCAGGGCGACCTGGTCGCCGAAGTCGCGGCGGAGGGTGTCGAGGCCGTACTCGGTGTCCTCGACGGTGTCGTGCAGCAGCCCGGCCATCAGGGTCGCGGGGTCCATGCCCAGCTCGGCGAGGATGGTGGTGACGGCGAGCGGGTGGGTGATGTAAGGGTCGCCGCTCTTGCGCTTCTGGCCCCGGTGCCAGCGCTCGGCGACCTGGTAGGAGCGCTCGATCTGGCGGAGCGTGGCGGTTTCGATCTTGGGGTCGTTGCTGCGCACGATGCGCAGCAGGGGCTCCAGGACCGGGTTGTACGGGGAGGAGCGCTGGACGCCGAGACGGGCGAGGCGGGCGCGGACCCGGTTGGAGGAGCCGGCGCCGCGCGGCAGGGCCGCCGGGGCGGGCCGTGACGGGGTCTTGGCGGGGGTCTTGGACCCGGAGGCGCCCGTGGGCTTCGCCGCGCTCTCGGCGGGCTTCCCCGCGGGCTTCAGGGCCGATACGGAGGTCGCGCCGTGGGGCCGCTCGGGGGTGGCCCGGCCGGAGGTGTCGGCCTGCTGCTTCGCGGGCGCGGCGGGCGCCGCCGCGGCCTGATCGGCCTTCCGGTCGGGCTGCGCGGCTGTGGCGGGACGGGCCTCGTCTGGCAAGAGCGCTCCTCGTGCATTCCGGTCCCCCGGTTCAGGTCCGGAGAGGCCATGGTATCGACCTCGGTGTTCCGGTGCCCCAGGGGATGAAACAGACCTCTGGGGTCCCGGGATTCCCGGGACCCCAGAGGCCGGTGTCCGCACCCCCCGCGCGGGGGGGGCTCAGAGGGTGATCAGAGGGTGAGCAGCGCCTCCAGCGGGGCTCCGCGCAGGGCGGGCTCCAGGCGGGCCCGCCCGCCGAGGAAGCCCAGCTCCATCAGGACCGCTATGCCCACGACCTCGGCGCCGCCGCGGCGGATCAGCTCGATCGCGGCGCCGGCGGTCCCGCCGGTGGCCAGGACGTCGTCGATGACCATGACCCGGTCGCCCGGGCTCAGGTCCTCGGCGTGGACCTCGATCTCGGCGGTGCCGTACTCCAGGTCGTACGCCTGGGCCAGGGTGGCTCCGGGGAGCTTGCCGGCCTTGCGCACGGGAATGAAGCCGAGGCCCGCGCGGACCGCGACCGGGGCGCCCAGGATGAAGCCCCGGGCCTCCAGGCCGACGACCTTGGTGGCGCCGTGGCGCGCACACGAGTCGGCGAGCGCGTCGGTGAGGGCGCCGAAGGCCACCGGGTCCGCGAGCAGGGGGGTGATGTCCTTGAAGACCACTCCCCGCCGCGGGTAGTCGGGAACATCGCGGATGCGGCTGAGCAGCAGCTCCTCGCGGGTGGCCGTCATCGGCGCCGGCCCGATGAGCGGCCCCGGCCGCGCCCGCCCCGGGGAGCGACCACGGAGCCGGCTCCGGCGGGTGCGACCTCTCCGGGCAGCGCGTCGTCCCGGCCGTCGTCGTCACCCTGTGTGCCGGGATCGTCGTCCCCCTCGGGGGACTCGCCCCTGGCCTCGGCGGCCTCGCGCTTGGCGAGGACCCGCTTCTTCAGGGCCTTCATCTGCGGGTCGCGCTCCTTGAAGTCGGCGACCAGCGGGGTGGCGATGAAGATCGAGGAGTACGCGCCGGCCGCGAGACCCACGAACAGCGACAGCGAGATGTCGTTGAGCATGCCCGCGCCGAGGAAGCCACCGCCGATGAAGAGCAGTCCGGCGACCGGGAGCAGGGCGACCACGGTGGTGTTGATGGAGCGCACCAGGGTGGCGTTGAGGCTGCGGTTGGCGATCTCGCTGTAGGTGTACCGGGTCTGCTTGGTGATCCCGACGGCCCCTTCCTTGAGACCGTCGAAGACGACGACGGTGTCGTAGAGGGAGTAGCCGAGGATGGTGAGCAGACCGATCACCGTGCCCGGGGTGACCTCGAAGCCGACCAGCGCGTAGACACCGACCGTGATGGTGAGGTCGTGGATCAGCGCGATGAGCGCGGCGAGCGCCATGCGCCACTCGAAGGCGATGGCGAGATAGATCACCACCAGGATCATGAACACGGCGAGGCCGGTCCAGGCCTTGTTGGCGATCTGCTCACCCCAGCTGGGGCCCACCAGCTCGGCGTTGATCTTGTCCGGGGCGATCTTCATGTCCGCGGCCAGCTGGGCCTTGGCCTTGGTCGCCGCGGCGGTGTCCAGGTCGCTGACCTGGATGCGCATGGTGCCGTTGCCGAGCTTCTGGACGATGGCGTCGTGGCCGGACGCCTCCTCCGCGTACTCCTTGGCGTCGGTGACGGAGACGCTGGTCTTCGGGGTGGTGAAGACCGCGCCGCCCTTGAACTCGATCCCCATGTTGAGGCCGCGGACGGCCAGGCCGACGATGGCCGTGATGGTGATCAGGATCGAGACGGCGTACCAGAACTTGCGCTTGGCGACGAAGTCGTAGCCGATCTCGCCGCGGTAGAGCCGGGCGCCAATGGTGCCGAGACGCGACATCTCACGCCTCCTTCGGGTCGGTGGGGACGACGGAGGTGCGGCGCGAGCGGCGCAGCGGAGGCTTGGCACCGAGGCGCTTGGGGTCGAGTCCGGACCAGGGACGACCGCTGGCGAAGAACTTCGTGCGGGCCATGAGCGTCATCAGCGGCTTGGTGAAGAAGAACACCACGACGACGTCGAGCAGGGTGGTCAGACCGAGGGTGAACGCGAAGCCCTGGACCTTGCCGACGGTGACGATGAAGAGCACCGCGGCGGCGAGGAACGACACGAAGTCGGAGACCAGGATGGTGCGCCGGGCGCGCGGCCAGGCCCGCTCGACGGCCGGACGCAGGGTGCGGCCCTCGCGGATCTCGTCCCGGACCCGTTCGAAGTACACGATGAACGAGTCCGCTGTGATACCGATCGCGACGATCGCTCCACAGACCGCGGGCAGGTTGAGCGCGAAGCCGATGGCGGGGCCGAGCAGTGCCATCAGGCTGTAGGTCAGGGCCGCGGAGACCAGGAGGCTCAGGATCGCGATCAGGGCCAGACCGCGGTAGTAGACCACCAGGTAGATGATGACCAGCGCGAGGCCGATGGCACCGGCGATGAGACCGGCCAGGAGCTGCTCGCCGCCGAGTGCGGCGCTGACCGTGGTGACGCTCTCCTCGGAGAAGGTCAGCGGCAGCGCGCCGTAGGAGAGCATGTTGCCCAGGTCCTGGGCGGAGTCCTGGTTGAAGTTTCCGGAGATCTCGGCGTTCGCGCTGAGCGTCTGGTTGACCTGCGGGGCCGACATGACCTCGCCGTCGAGGACGATCGCGAACTGGTTCTGCGGGGACTGCTGCTGCGAGAGCTTGCTGGTGATCTTCTGGAACTTCTTCGCGCCGGAGCTGGTGAAGTCCATGGTGACGATCCACATGCCGCGCTGCTGGTCCAGCTGGCCCTTGGCGTCGTCGACGTCCTTGCCGTCGACCTCGGCCGGGCCGAGGATGTACTTCTCCCACTGGCCGGCGCCGTCCTTGCCGCAGGCGACAGCGGTCTTCTCGGGACGGGTGCTGTCGCCGAGGGCACTGCGGGCCTTCTCGTCGGAGCAGTTCAGAGCGGTGAACTGCTTCTCCAGCGCGCTCATCTCGGCGGAGGCCGAGGCGTCGGGCGCCGGGGACTCGGAGCCCTTGGGCGCCTCGGACGCCTTGGGCGCCTTCGGGTCGGCGGAGGCGGAACCGGTCGGGTCGGCCTGGGGGGCCCTGAGGCCCTCGCTGACGGCGCGGCCCTGTGTGGTGGGGGTGCCGCTGGGCGATCCGGAGGCATCGGACGACGGGGACGCCGACTCGGTGCCCTTCTCGTCCTTCTTGCCGTCGGTGGCCTTCTCCTTGTCCGTGCCGGACGGCGACGCGCTCGGCTTGGGCTCGGGAGTCGTACCGCCGGCGGCCACGGTCAGGACCGGCCGGAAGAACAGCTGAGCGGTGGTGCCGACCTGCTTGCGGGCCTGCTCCGAGTCCGTCCCCTTGGGGATGTTGACGATGATGTGCTCGCGGCCCTGGGTCTGGACCTCTGCCTCGGAGACACCGAGACCATTGACACGGCGTTCGATGATGCCGACCGCGGTGTTCATATTGGTCTCATTGACCGCGCTCTCCTTGCCGGGCTCCGCCTTGGCCTTGAGCGTGATCGTCGTACCGCCCGCGAGGTCGATGCCCAGACGCGGCGTGGTGTCCCCGGTCGCGAACATCCCGCCGGTCAGCGCGACCATGGCGATCAGGATCAGAACCAGGGTGCGACCTGGCTTCCCCTGAGCCCCCGCGGGCCTTCGGCCCCTGTTCGGTGCTGCCACCTTTTCGTTTCTCCCTGTCCAACCGCCCCGTGCCGGGTATGCGCCGGGGCGGCCACGAAGTGTTGTGGGGACCTGCCCCCGCAGAAGTCAACACGACCGGGGGACCGCCAGGCACCCTTGGGTGCCGCCGCGGTCCCCGAACACGACTACTTGTCGCCGTCGGACTTGTTGTCCTTGGTCTCGGCGCTGTCGGCGTCCTTCGTCCCGGGCTCGTCCTTCTCGGGCTTCTTGCCGAGGTCGATCTTGGGCGCCTCGGAGTCCGCGGACTCCGTCAGCGAGGACGCGTCGTCGGGAACGACCGGGGTCGCCTCGGCGCCGGTGTCGTCGCCGTGCACGATGCGGTTGTACTCGTCGTCGTCGAGGACCGCGCCGATGGCGTTCTTCGCGTAGACGGCGTGGACGCCGGGGGCGACCTCAAGGAGCACGGTGTCGGCGTGAAGCTCCTTGACGGTGGCGTACATGCCCCCGATCGTCCGCACGCCGGTGCCGGGCTGCATCGAGTCGCGCATCGCTGCGGCCTGCTGCTGCTTCTTCTTGGCGGACCGGGTCATCAGGAACATGGCCCCGATGAGCACGATGAAGGGGAGGAGGGTCACGAGACTCACGGGAAGAAACTTCCTTCACACGACCGCGTCGGAGAGGCGGCCTATCTACGGGGGTGGGTACGCCAACCTGGAAGGTCGGCATCGGCGGAGTCTAAGCGAGTCCGCATCATTGGAACAACGCCCAGCATCGCACCGTGGTTCCCCCCGGGGGAGTCTCCGCGCCGTCACACCCCGAACAAGCCGCCCCCGCCGCCCCGGCCCGGGGCCTGCTGCGGGGGCACGAGCCCCAGGTGGGCCCAGGCGGCGGGGGTGGCGACCCGGCCGCGCGGGGTCCTGGCCAGCAGGCCCTCCCGTACGAGGAAGGGCTCGGCGACCTCCTCCACGGTCTCACGCTCCTCCCCGACCGCCACGGCGAGGGTGGAGAGCCCCACGGGGCCGCCGCCGAAGAGCTTCAGCAGGGCCTGGAGCACGGCCCGGTCGAGCCGGTCGAGACCGCGGGTGTCGACCTCGTACACCTTCAGGGCGGCGGCGGCCACCTCGCGGGTGATCAGGCCGTCCGCCTTGACCTGGGCGTAGTCGCGGACCCGGCGCAGCAGCCGGTTGGCGATCCGGGGGGTGCCCCGGGAGCGGCCGGCGATCTCGGCGGCGCCGGCCGGTTCGATCTCCAGGTCGAGGAGCTGGGCGGAGCGGTGGATGACCCGCTCCAGCTCGGCGGGGTCGTAGAACTCCATGTGGGCGGTGAAGCCGAAGCGGTCCCGGAGCGGGGGCGGCAGCAGCCCGGCGCGGGTGGTGGCGCCGACGAGGGTGAAGGGGGGCAGCTCCAGGGGGATCGCGGTGGCGCCGGGGCCCTTGCCGACGATCACATCGACCCGGAAGTCCTCCATGGCCATGTAGAGCATCTCCTCGGCGGGCCGGGACATCCGGTGGATCTCGTCGAGGAAGAGGACTTCACCCTCATGGAGGGAGGAGAGAATGGCGGCGAGGTCCCCCGCGTGCTGGATGGCGGGGCCCGAGGTGATCCGGATCGGGGCCTGCATCTCCGCCGCGATGATCATCGAGAGGGTGGTCTTGCCCAGGCCGGGGGCGCCGGAGAGCAGCACGTGGTCGGCGGTGGCGCCCCGGGCGAGGGCCGCCTTGAGCACCAGGTCGAGCTGTTCCCTGACGCGCTCCTGGCCCACGAACTCGCCGAGGGACTTGGGCCGCAGCGCCGCTTCGACGGCCTGGTCCTCGCCGTCGGCGGAGGCCTCGACGATCCGGCCGTCGGCGACGGGGGCCTCATCGGCCGGGCCGGGGGTGCTGTCGTCCCAGTTCACTGCGTGTGTGCCTCGTGGAGTGCGGGCGGCGGTCAGGCCGCGGGGCGGGCGGGGAGTCGCGGGGGGCTCGGGGGCCGCACCGGGGTCAGCGGGTGCGGTTCAGGGTCTGGAGGGCGGCCTTGAGGAGCACACCGACCCGGGGGGCGGTCCCGGACGCCTCGGCCTGGGGGGTGACCGCGGCCACGGCCTCGTCGGCCTCGCGGGTGGCGTAGCCGAGGCCGATCAGGGCGGCGTGCAGCTGGTCGCGCCAGGAGGCGGTGACGGCGGCGCCGGCGCCCCGCTGGGCGCCGTGGGTGCCCAGCGGCTCACCGAGGCGGTCCTTCAGCTCCAGCAGCAGCTTCTGGGCGCCCCTCTTGCCGATGCCGGGGACGGCGGTCAGCGCCTTCTCGTCGGCCGTGGCGATGGCGAGGCGCAGGGCGTCGGGGCGGTGCACGGCGAGCATGGCCTGGGCGAGCCTCGGGCCGACGCCACTGGCGGTCTGGAGCAGCTCGAAGGTCTGGCGCTCGTCGTCGTCGGCGAAGCCGTAGAGCGTGAGGGAGTCCTCGCGGACGACCAGGGAGGTGGCGAGCTTGGCCTCCTGGCCGATCCGGAGGCCGGAGAGGGTGTCCGGGGTGCACTGGACGGCCATGCCGACGCCGCCGACCTCGATGACCGCGGTGGTGGGGGCGAGGGCGGCGACGGTGCCGCTCACGGAGGCGATCATGCGGTACGGCCTTTCGGTGCGGGAGTCTGCTGGGCTGCCGTGGAGGGCCGGGCCGCCTCGGCGGGCCCGCCCGCGGTGGGCGGCCGGGCGGGCGTGGCGGGCCGGGCCGTGGCGGCCGGCCGGGCGGGCGTTGCGGGCCGGGCCGTCGTGGCGTGCCGGGCGACGGCCCGCTGGAGGCGGTTCTGCGCGGGAGAGCGCCAGATGTGGCAGATGGCGAGGGCGAGGGCATCCGCCGCGTCGGCCGGGCGGGGCGGGGCGGACAGCCGCAGCAGCCGGGTGACCATCGCTCCGACCTGCGCCTTGTCGGCGCGGCCACTGCCGGTGACGGCGGCCTTCACCTCGCTGGGCGTGTGCAGCACGACCGGGATGCCCCGGCGGGACGCGCAGAGCATGGCCACGGCGCTGGCCTGGGCGGTGCCCATGACCGTGCTCACATTGTGCTGGCTGAAGACGCGCTCGACGGCGACGCACTCCGGGCGGTGGTCGTCGAGCCACTGCTCGATGCCCCGCTCGATGGCGACCAGGCGGTGGCCCAGCTCGGCATCGCTGGGGGTGCGGACGACTCCGACGCCGAGCATGGTCAGCGGACGGCCGGCGACGCCTTCGACCACCCCGACCCCGCACCGGGTCAGCCCTGGGTCCACCCCGAGCACACGCACGCCGCCCCTCCCGTCGTTCATCTGTCCGTGCAGGCTATCCGGCGGCACTGACAACGCATACGAAGGAGGGCGGGCCGGTCCGGTTCCGGTTCCGGTGAGGGTGGCCCACAGTCCGCTCGCGTCCCGCTTCGGCACGGTCACGGCGTCCGCGTTGATCGACGGCAGCGTGCGCG
>NZ_JBEOYB010000113.1:0-15472 GCF_040296845.1 Streptomyces sp. NPDC001985 | reverse complement strand
GGCCGACGATGGTGAGCCGGCCGCTGGGAGCCCAGATCGACCATGTGCTGATCATCCGTGAGTTCTCGGTCCGCGGGGCCCCCTCCCTGGCCCTCCGGCGGAGCCGCTTCCGCACATGTCACCGACATATGGCCGAAAACGCCACCCCCCCACCCCACGAAATCCCCGTCCACGCCGACCCGTCCGGCGCCTGGGAACACCCCCCGCGCCACAGCCCCCCGCGCCGGGCGCGCATCCGGCGCGCGGGGCGCTCCCCGGGTGGCGGGGAAGATCGCGCAGGTCAGCCCCCAGGTGTGCGCGCGAGGCTACCCATCGTCACGCTCACCCCCCGGTTGCGACGATCCGATAACGACTCATGAACAGGGCTTTAACTGACATCTACGCGCGTTACGATCGCCGCAAAACCAGCGCCGGAAGAGGCGCTTTCGGTCAGTCTCGAAGGGGCCTCCTCTTGCGCCGGGTATCGAAGATCACTGCCGCCTGTATTGCCACCGCGGCCCTCACTTTCACCGCCACCGCGTGTGGTGAAGCCTCCACCGAGTCGTCGGGCGATTCGAAGGGCGAGCTGAAGATCGGCATGGCCTACGACGTCGGCGGCCGTGGCGACAACTCCTTCAACGACTCCGCCGCCCGCGGCCTCGACAAGGCCAAGGCCGACCTCGGCGCCGTCACCAAGGAGCTCACCGCCAAGCACGGCGAGACCCCGGCCGACCGCGAGGCCCGCCTCAGCTCCCTCGCGGAGGGCGGCTTCAACCCCGTCGTCGCCGTCGGCTTCGCCTACAAGGACACGATCGACAAGGTCGCCCCCAAGTTCCCGAAGGTCAGCTTCGGCCTGGTGGACTCGATCTCCGACGCCAAGAACGTCGACAGCATCGTCTTCACCGAGGAGCAGGGCTCCTACCTCGCGGGCGTCGCCGCCGCGCTCAAGTCGAAGGACGGCAAGATCGGCTTCATCGGCGGTGTGGACCTTCCGCTGATCAAGAAGTTCGCCGCCGGCTTCGAGCAGGGCGTCAAGGAGACCAACCCCAAGGCCTCCGTCCAGATCCAGTACCTCACCACCGGTACGGACCTCTCCGGCTTCGGCAGCCCCGACAAGGGCAAGCACGCCGCCCAGGGCATGCTCGACAGCGGCATCGACGTGATCTACGCGGCGGCCGGCGGCTCCGGCGCCGGTGCCATCGAGGCCGTCGCCGCCAAGAAGGGCACCTGGGCGATCGGCGTCGACTCCGACCAGGCCAAGGACCCGGCCCTGTCGAAGTACTCCGCCTCGATCCTCACCTCGGTCGTCAAGAACGTCGACACCGGCGTCTTCGAGCTGGCCAAGTCCGTCAAGGACGGCAAGCCGCTGACCGGCACCCACACGTACTCCCTCGCGGAGGACGGCGTCAGCCTCACCACCACGGGTGACCACCTCAAGGACATCCAGGCGAAGCTCGACGCGGCGAAGAAGAAGATCGTGGACGGCGAGATCAAGGTCAAGACCACGACCTGATCAGCCCGCTGACCGGGGCCCGGGGGGAGCGGCCTTGTGCCGCCCTTCCGGGCCCCGTCGCACGTACCGCGTCCGGCGAGCGCGTCCGGCTCTTCGACCAATTGGCGACGCTACGCGCGTAGTTTCCCAGCTGCGGGCAGCTACGCGGTAGTTTTCGCCACCACCGCCTCTGCTCCTCCACTCCTGTCCTGGAGAGTGCGCCATCAAAGCGTCCAGCAGTCCCCATGCCGTAGAGCTCCGCGGCATCACCAAACGATTCCCCGGGGTCGTGGCCAACCACGACATCGACATCACCGTGACCCGTGGCACCGTGCACGCCCTCGTCGGCGAGAACGGCGCGGGCAAGTCCACTCTGATGAAGATCCTCTACGGCATGCAGAAGCCGGACGAGGGCACCATCGCGGTCGACGGTGAGCAGGTCTCCTTCTCCAACCCCGGAGAGGCCATCGCCCAGGGCATCGGCATGGTGCACCAGCACTTCATGCTCGCGGACTACCTCACCGTCCTCGAAAACGTCGTCCTCGGCTCCGAGAAGCTGTACGGGATCGGCGACCGGGCCCGCGCGAAGATCAAGGAGATCTCGGACGCGTACGGCCTGAACGTCCGGCCCGACGTCCATGTCGAGGACCTCGGTGTCGCCGACCGCCAGCGGGTGGAGATCCTCAAGGTCCTCTACCGCGGCGCGCGCACCCTGATCCTCGACGAGCCGACCGCCGTCCTCGTCCCGCAGGAGGTCGACGCCCTCTTCGACAATCTGCGGGAGCTGAAGGCCGAGGGCCTCACGGTCATCTTCATCTCGCACAAGCTCGGGGAGGTGCTCTCGGTCGCGGACGACATCACCGTCATCCGCCGCGGCACCACGGTCGGCACCGCCGACCCCGCCTCCACCACCCCCAAGCAGCTCGCCGAGCTGATGGTCGGCAGCGAGCTGCCCTCGCCCGAGACCCGTGAGTCCACCGTCACCGATGTGCCGATGCTCCGGATCGAGGAGCTGCGGCTGACCGCCACCGACCCCGACGGCGTCGTCCGCGCGGTGCTCGACGGCATCGACTTCACCATCCACAAGGGCGAGGTCCTCGGCATCGCGGGTGTGGAGGGCAACGGCCAGTCCGAGCTGGTCGAGGCCATCATGGGCATGCGGACGCTGGACTCCGGTGTGCTCACCCTCGACGGCGCGGACATCTCGCAGACGCCGACCCGCAAGCGCCGTGAGAACGGGATGGCGGTCATCCCCGAGGACCGCCACCGCCACGGCCTGCTGCTGGAAGCCCCGCTGTGGGAGAACCGCATCCTCGGCCATGTCACCGAGAAGCCCAACACCAGGGGCGCGT
This sequence comes from Streptomyces sp. NPDC001985, assembly GCF_040296845.1. Taxonomy (NCBI): domain Bacteria; kingdom Bacillati; phylum Actinomycetota; class Actinomycetes; order Kitasatosporales; family Streptomycetaceae; genus Streptomyces; species Streptomyces sp. NPDC001985. Next base: position 12,649 of record NZ_JBEOYB010000113.1, on the reverse strand, counting down.
TCCTCGACATCAAGGCGGCCCGCGCCGACACCGCGCGGATCGTGCGCGAGTACGACGTGCGCACCCCGGGCATCGACGTCACCGCGGCCTCCCTCTCCGGCGGCAACCAGCAGAAGCTGATCGTCGGCCGCGAGATGAGCCACCACCCCAAGCTGCTGATCGCCGCCCACCCCACCCGCGGTGTGGACGTCGGCGCGCAGGCGCAGATCTGGGACCAGATCCGCGAGGCGCGCCGGGAGGGCCTGGCGGTCCTGCTGATCTCCGCCGACCTGGACGAGCTGATCGGGCTCTCCGACACCCTGCGGGTGATGTACCGGGGCCGGCTGGTCGCGGACGCCGACCCCGCCACCATCACCCCGGAGGAGCTGGGGTCGGCCATGACCGGCGCGGTCACCGGCCATCTCGAAGCCCCCGCGGAGCCCGGTTCCGCCGACGGCGCGGACAACCCCCGGGACGGGGGAGAGGACCGATGAAGAAGTTCGACAAGGAGCGGGTGCTCCTGGGGCTCGCCGCCCCGCTGCTCGCGATCGTGGTCGCGTTCGTGGTCACCGGCGTGGTGCTGCTGGCCACCGGCAAGGAGCCGTTCAACGCCTTCAGCATCATGTTCGACTACGGGTCGAAGGCGGACAGCCAGGTCTACATCCTGAACAAGGCCACCACCTACTACCTGGCAGGTCTCGCGGTCGCCCTCGGCTTCCGGATGAACCTGTTCAACATCGGCGTCGACGGCCAGTACCGCCTCGCCGCGTTCTTCGCCGCCGCCCTCGGCGGCGCGCTGACCCTGCCCGGCCCGATCCAGATCCCGCTGATCATCCTCTGCGCGATGACCGTCGGCGCGATGTGGGCCGGTATCGCCGGTGTCCTCAAGGTCACCCGGGGAGTCAGCGAGGTCGTCTCCACGATCATGCTGAACGCCATCGCCACCGCGATCATCGGCTATCTCCTCCAGTCCGGCCGCCTCGGCCATCTGGACAGCGCCGGTACGAAGATCTCCACCAAGCCGATCCCGGAGTCCTCGCACTTCTTCGAGTTCCCGACCGCCACCGGGCCCATCTGGGGCTTCATCGTGGTCGCGGCCCTCGCCGGCGTCGCCTACTGGTTCACCCTCTCCCGCACCCGCTTCGGCTTCGATCTGCGCACGGTCGGCCAGTCCGGCTCCGCCGCCGAGGCCAGCGGTGTGAACGTCAAGAAGATGGTCGTCACCTCCATGCTGATCTCCGGCGCCGTCGCCGGTCTGGTCGGTATGCCGACGCTGCTCAACGACAGCTACGAGTACAGCGGCGACTTCCCCGTCGGTATCGGCTTCACCGGTATCGCCATCGCCCTCCTCGGCCGCAACCACCCCGTCGGCATCGCCCTCGGCGCGCTCCTCTGGGCCTTCCTGGAGCGCGGCAGCGGACAGCTCGAATTCCAGGGCTACGACAAGGAGATCGTCGGCGTCATCCAGGGCGTGATCGTCCTCTGTGTGGTCATCGCGTACGAAGTGGTGCGCCGCTACGGCCTCAAGCGCCAGCAGCGGCAGGTCGGCGCGAAGCTCGCCGCACAGGCCCGTAACTCCGAGAAGCAGGAGGTGTCGGCGTGAGCGTCACGGCGACTTCCACCCCGCCCCCCGCCGCCGCCCCCAAGGTGAGCGGTGGCAAGGGCGGCCGTACCCGCCTGTCCTTCCCGGTCATCCTGCTGATCATCGCGGGCGGGCTGCTGGTCCTCTCCGCGGTCCGCGCCGTCACCGGCGCCCAGGACCTCACCTCCGCCGGACTGATCAGCGCCGCGCTGGCGCTGGCGGTGCCGATCGGTCTCGCCGGTCTCGGCGGTCTGTGGGCCGAGCGCGCGGGCGTGGTCAACATCGGCCTTGAGGGCATGATGATCCTGGGCACCTTCTTCGGCGCCTGGGCCGGCTGGCAGACCGACCCGTGGATCGGTGTGCTCTGCGGTGTGCTGGGCGGCATGCTCGGCGGTCTGCTGCACGCGGTCGCCACCGTCACCTTCGGTGTCGACCACATCATCTCCGGTATCGCGATCAACATCCTGGCCGTCGGTTTCACCACCTACTTCGCCAAGCTCTGGTTCAACAGCGGCGAGGCCGCGGCGGCGGGCGGCAGCCCCAAGCAGTCCCCGCCCTCCGACGACATCACCTCCATCACCGTGCCGGGTCTCTCCGACTGGCTCGGCACGATCGAGGGCCACCACTGGTTCCTCGTCTCGGACCTGGCGGGCATCCTCGGCGGTCTGGTCACCAATCTGTCGCTGCTGACCCTGGTGGCCGTGGCGCTCTTCGTGATGACGTTCTTCGTCCTCTGGCGGACCTCGTTCGGTCTGCGGCTGCGCTCCTGCGGTGAGAACCCGATCGCCGCCGAGTCGCTGGGCGTCAATGTCTACAAGTACAAGTACATCGCCGTGATCGTCTCCGGCGGTATGGCCGGACTCGGCGGCGCGTTCCTGTCGCTGGTCACCGCGCACATCTACAACGAGGGCCAGACCGGCGGGCGCGGCTACATCGGTCTCGCCGCGATGATCTTCGGCAACTGGCGGCCCGGCGGGCTCGCCATGGGCGCCGGTCTCTTCGGCTTCACCGACGCGCTCCAGCTGCGCAACGGCGGCCAGACCGTCCACGCGCTCCTGCTGCTCCTCGTGATCGTGCTCATCGCTCTCGCGATCTGGAAGTTCACCCGCAAGAACATGGTCCAGGCCTCGGTCAGCGCCGCCGTCGCCGCCCTGGTGCTGGTCTGGTACCTGGCCACGGACACGGTTCCGAACGAGTTCGTGACCGCCACCCCGTACGTGGTGACGCTGCTGGTCCTCTCGCTCTCCGCGCAACGGCTGCGGATGCCCAAGGCGGACGGCATGCGCTACCGCAAGGGGCAGGGCAAGTGACCCGGGCCCCGTTCGACTGGGAGGCCCTGCGGGCCCATGCGCGTGAGGCCATGACCCACGCGTACGCGCCCTACTCGGGCTTCCCGGTCGGGGTCGCCGCCCGGGTGGACGACGGCCGCACGGTCACCGGCTGCAATGTCGAGAACGCCTCCTACGGCCTCTCGCTCTGCGCCGAGTGCGGGCTCGTCTCCCGGCTCCAGGCCACCGGCGGCGGCCGGCTGACCCACTTCACCTGTGTGGACGGCCGGGGCGAGAGCCTGGTGCCGTGCGGCCGGTGCCGTCAGCTGCTGTACGAGTTCGGCGGGGGCGGGCTGCTGCTCGACACCCCCGGCGGGATCGTGACCCTGGCGGAGATGCTCCCCCAGGCCTTCGGTCCCCAGCACCTCGCGTGACCCCCTGACCGCGGCCCCTCCGTCCCGATGGAGGGGCCGCGGCCTTTACCCTCGATCTCTATGCGCGTAGAGCGCGGTGAGCCTGCACTCTGGAGGAATTCCATGGACGTCATCTCCGTCATCCGCACCAAGCGGGACCGGGGGGAGCTGAGCCCCGGGCAGATCGACTGGGTCATCGACGCCTACACCCGCGGTGAGGTCGCCGACGAGCAGATGTCCGCGCTGGCGATGGCGATCCTGCTGAACGGGATGAACCGTACGGAGATCGCCCGCTGGACCGCCGCGATGATCGCCTCCGGCGAGCGGATGAACTTCGACGCGCTCTCCCGGCCCACCGCGGACAAGCACTCCACCGGCGGCGTCGGCGACAAGATCACCCTCCCGCTGGCGCCGCTGGTCGCCGCCTGCGGGGCCGCCGTGCCGCAGCTCTCCGGGCGCGGCCTCGGCCACACCGGCGGCACCCTGGACAAGCTGGAGTCCATCCCCGGCTGGCGGGCGCTGCTCTCCAACGAGGAGATGCTGCACGTCCTGGACACCACCGGCGCGGTGATCTGCGCGGCGGGCGACGGTCTGGCCCCCGCCGACAAGAAGCTGTACGCGCTGCGCGATGTCACCGGCACGGTCGAGGCCATCCCGCTGATCGCCTCCTCGATCATGTCGAAGAAGATCGCCGAGGGCACCGGTTCGCTGGTCCTCGACGTCAAGGCCGGCACCGGCGCGTTCATGAAGAACATCGAGGACGCCCGGGAGCTGGCCTCCACCATGGTGGCGCTGGGCACCGACAGCGGGGTGCGGACCGTCGCCCTGCTCACCGACATGTCCACGCCGCTCGGCCGCACCGCCGGCAACGCCCTGGAGGTCCGTGAGTCCGTCGAGGTCCTGGCGGGCGGCGGCCCGGCCGATGTGGTCGAGCTGACGCTGGCGCTCGCCCGCGAGATGCTGGACGCGGCCGGACTGCGGGACGCCGACCCGGAGCGGGCGCTCGCCGACGGCTCCGCGATGGACGTCTGGCGCCGGATGATCTCCGCCCAGGGCGGCGACCCGGACGCGGCCCTGCCGGTCGCCCGCGAACGGCAGATCGTCACCGCCCCCGCATCGGGTGTGCTGACCCGGCTCGACGCGTACGACATCGGCGTCGCCGCCTGGCGTCTGGGCGCCGGCCGCGCCCGCAAGGAGGACCCCGTCCAGGCGGGTGCCGGCGTCGAGATCCACGCCAAGCCCGGTGACACGGTGGCCGCGGGCCAGCCCCTGCTGACCCTGCACACCGACACCCCGGAGAAGTTCGCGTACGCCCTGAAGTCCCTGGACTCCTCCTTCGACATCGCCCCGGCGGGTACGGCCTTCACCCCGGACCCGATCGTGCTGGACCGCATCGCCTGACGCGCTCCCGGCTCGCCCGGGCCGGGCCGGCCCGGGCGACCCCGGCCGGCCCGGGATCGCCCGGCGATGAGTTCCGCGCACCCGGGCAGTCTCCTTGGTGTGGACACCACAGGAACTGTCGTTGTGCGCATCTCCGGCCGGGTGCTCCCGGGAGATGTGTCCCGGCTGTGCGAGGAGTTGAGCGCACGGGCCGCCGAGACCGCCGCCACCGAGGTGATCTGCGAGGTGGGGGCGCTGGCCCCGGCCGACCTCGCCGCCGTGGAGGCGCTCGCCCGGCTGCGGCTCACGGCCCGGCGGCTCGGCTGCCGGACACGGCTGCGGGGCGCCGGGCCGGAGCTGCTGGCCCTCCTCGGTCTGCTGGGGCTCGGGGTGCTGGCCGAGGCCGGCTGAGACCGGCCCCGCCAGCCCTGGGTCAGCCCGTCTCCTTCGGCAGCCGCTCCGGCAGCTCGAAGAGCGGGAACCACCGCGCCGTGTCCAGGAACGAATGGATTCCGGCGATCCTTCCGTCCCGGATATCCATGATCATCAGCGCCCAGGGGACATGCCCGTCGCCGTCCTCCGCCGCGTGGTAGTGCGCGAAGGCGGGCATGCCGTTGGCCACCGTCGGGACGAGCCGCGAGCCGCGGCACACCGAACCCACGCCCAGGAACCAGCCGATGATGTTCTCGTGGCCCTGGAGCCACAGGTCGTACGGGGGCATGGAGAGCGTGGCGTCGTCGTGGAGGACCTGCTTCAGGGCCTCCATGTCGTATCCCTCGAAGGCCGCCACATAGCGCTCCAGCAGCTTGCGCTGCTCCTCGTCCAGCGGGTTCGCCGTCTCGGCCTCGGCCGGCGGCGACTCGGCCAGCGTCGCCCGCGCCCGCTGGAGGGCGCTGTTCACCGACGCGACGGAGGTCTCCAGCAGCTCCGCCACCTCCACCGCCTTCCACGCCAGCACCTCGCGGAGGATCAGCACCGCGCGCTGCTTCGGCGGCAGATGCTGGAGCGCGGCGATGAACGCCAGCCGGATCGTCTCCCGCTCCACCGCCCGCTCCGCCGGGTCCGCCACCGACGGCAGCACCCGCCCGTCCGGCACCGGCTCCAGCCAGGTCGCCTCGGGGCGGGTGTTCAGCTGGGCCTGCGCCACGGGCGTCGGCCCCGACAGATCCATCGGGCGGGCCCGGCGGTTGCCGGCGCTCAGCATGTCGAGACAGACGTTCGTCGCGATGCGGTAGAGCCAGGACCGCAGCGACGAGCGCCCCTCGAACTTCTCCAGATTCCGCCAGGCCCGGACCATGGTGTCCTGTACGGCGTCCTCCGCCTCGAAGGACGAGCCGAGCATGCGGTAGCAGTAGCCCGTCAGTTCCCGGCGGTACTTCTCCAGCTCGGCATCCAGGTTTTCGGTTGTTGCCAGATCACCCATCGGGTCCACCCCTGTCGCCCATTGTCACCAGCTCTGGGGAACCTACAGGAGCGGACTGACAGTGGGGGCTCAGGTTCCGGGCTTCCGTCCGTAGACGTACACGTCATCGCCGTTCCTCAGCAGATTCCAGTACGTCTTGGCGTCGGCGGGACGCATATTGACGCAGCCGCCCGAGCCCGGCGGGTTCCACATCGACTTCGTCACCGAATGGAATGCCTGGCCGCCGTCGAAGAACTGCGCGTACGGCATCTTGACCTTGTAGATCGACGAGAAGTGGTCGATGTTCCGCCAGTAGATCTTCTTGGCGCCGGTCCTGGTCTCGGTGCCGTTCTTGCCCGTGCGCACCGGGAACGGCCCGGCCTTCAGCTTCTTGCCGTCCTGAATCCAGCTCAGCTGGCGGGTCAGGTCCACACAGGCGATCCGGCCCTTGTTCACCGGGCACTTGCCCGCCTTGTTGGGGGTCTTCCCCGCCGCCCGCTGCTGGAGGATCGTGTTCATCGTCTGCCAGGTCAGCGGGCCCGCGTAGCCGGCCGCCGGAGTGATCCCGTGCGTGGTCTGGAACGACCGGATCGCCTTGCAGTCGGCGACCGACTGCCTGCCGTCCACCGTCCGCCCGAGGAACTTCTCCACCTGCTTCTGATGCGGCCCCGCCGTCGCCGTGCAGGCCGCGGCGGCCGTGGCGGGCGTGCTGCCCAGCGCCACCGTCAGCGGAACCACCAGGCCCGTGAGCCCCAGCGCGATCCCCGCCCGCCGGGCCGCCGTGCCGCGCGCCGCCCCGCGTACCCCGCGTACCTCTCTTGACTTCCCCACGTTCCCCACGTTCCCCACATCCCCTCGTGCGCCGTCGCGTTCGCTCTGGCTTGTACCATTTGACGGCTGTCGGGGGGTGGGAGTTGTGCTGAATATGTCTCAATCCCGCTACAGGGAGCGATCTTTGGCCGGACCCGGGGTCAGCCGCGCGCCGCGACGGCCGAGACCCTCAGCGGGCCGCGCGCCTCGGCCCGCGCCACCCGGGTCCCGTACAGCGTGATCGAGACGACGCCGAGCACCGCCAGCAGGCCCAGGCCGACCGTGCCGGCCCAGCCCCCCGCGTGGAAGGCGACCGCGCCGAGCGTGCCGCCGACGCTGGAGCCCAGGTAGTAGACCGACTGGTACAGCGCCGACGCCTGGGCGCGGCCGCTGGTGGCCGTGCGGCTCACCGACGACGAGGCGACCGCGTGACCGGCGAAGAAACCGGCGGTGATCAGCACCAGGCCGGCCAGCACCGCGGCCAGCGAGTCGGCCAGCGAGAGCAGCAGGCCCGCGGCGGTCGTGGTGACCGCCAGATACAGCGCCCCGCGCCGGCCGAGACGGCCCACCAGGGAGCCCGCGGCGGCGGAGGAGACCGTACCCACGAGATAGACCAGGAAGATCGAGCCGATGACGCCCTGGGGGAGCGAGAAGGGCTCCGCGACCAGCCGGTAGCCGATCACCGTGTACACGGCGCCGAACACCGTCATGAAGAGCGCGCCGATCGCGTACAGCCGCAGCAGCAGCGGGTTGGCGAGATGGCCGCGCACCGTCCGGCCCAGCACCCGAGGGCTCAGCGTCCCGGGGGTGAAGTGCCGGGCCCTCGGCAGCAGCAGCCGGAAGGCCACCGCGCCCGCGAGGGCCAGCAGACCCACCGCCAGCAGACCCGCGCGCCAGCCCCACAGCTGGGCCGCCCAGCCCGTGACGATCCGGCCGCTCATGCCGCCGACGCTGTTGCCCGCGACGAAGAGGCCGATCGCGGCGATCAGCGCCTTGGGCCGGACCTCCTCCGCGAGATACGCCATCGCGGAGGCGGGCAGCCCCGCCAGCGCCGCGCCCTGGAGGGTGCGGAGCGCCACCAGCCACTCCAGGCTCGGCGCGAACGGCACCAGGAGGCCGAGGCCGACCGCGGCCGACAGCGAGGCGGTCATCAGGGTGCGCCGGCCGAACCGCTCGGAGAGCGCGCTCAGCGGGAGCACGAAGAGGGCCAGCGCGCCGGTGGCGGCCGAGACCGACCAGCTCGCCGCCGACGCGCTCACCCCGAAACCGGAGGAGATCGCGGGCAGCAGGGCCTGGGTGGAGTAGAGGAGGGCGAAGGCGGCCATGCCCGCCGCGAAGAGCGCGAGGCTCATCCGGCGGTAGCCGGGGCGGCCGGGGGCGAGCTGCCCGGGGGCGGCGGCCTCGGGCCTGAGGGGGTCCCCGGCGGACTCCGCGGACTCGGGGGTCTCGGCGGGGCCGGGGGTGTCGGTGGACCGGGGTACGGGGGTGACGGCGACGGCGCCCACGGGAGTGGACGCCTTGGTACTGGCAGCAGGCATGGTTCGAACGTACGTCCCGGCTTTTCATGCGTCCAATGCATGGAATGGCCATAATCGTTCCCATGGTGCATGAGTCCAGCTCACAGCCTCGGCTGTCACAGAGCAGTTACGCGGAACACGTCGGGGGACACGAGGAGGACACGGCGCTGTTGCTCGCGCCGCGCCTCGCCTGGTTCGCCGGGGTCGCCCGGCACGAACATGTGACCCGCGCCGCGCAGGAGATGGGGGTTCCGCAGTCGACCCTCTCCCGGGCCGTCGTCCGGCTGGAGCGGGACCTCGGGGTCACCCTCTTCGCGCGCCGGGGGCGCACGGTCTCGCTCACGCCCGCCGGCCGGACGTTCCTCACCTCCGTGGAGCGCGCCCTCGGCGAGGTGGAGCGCGCGGCCGAGTCCGTCCGCGCGGACGCCGATCCCGGCGGCGGGAAGGTCGCCTTCGGCTTTCTGCACACCATGGGGTCGGAGACCGTGCCGGGGCTGCTGCGGGCCTTCCGGGCGGACCACCCGAAGATCCGGTTCACCCTGGTGCAGAACCATGGGGAGGCGATGCTCGGGGGGCTGCGCTCGGGCGATCTCGATCTCTGCCTCACCTCGCCGGTCCCGGACGCCCCGGACCTCGTCGCCCGGCGGCTGGACGAGCAGCGGCTGCGGCTCGTGGTGCCCGAGGACCACCGGCTGGCCCGCCGCAGGCGCATCCGGCTCGCGGAGGCGGCGGAGGACGTCTTCGTCACCCTGGAGCCGGGGTACGGGCTGCGCCGGATCACCGACGACCTCTGCGCGCGGGCGGGGTTCACGCCGAGGGTGGCCTTCGAGGGGGAGGAGGCGGAGACCCTGCGGGGGCTGGTGGCGGCGGGGCTGGGGGTGGCGCTGCTGCCGCCGCCGGCGGTGGCGAGGCCGGGGGTGGTGGAGCTGACGGTGACGGCTCCGCGGGCGGTCCGCGAGATCGGTGTCGCCTGGCTCGACGGCCACCCCGACACCGCGCCGGTGGCCGCGTTCAAGAAGTTCCTCCTCTCCCGCCGAGGCAGACTCCTCCCGGACTAGGTCGTCTCTTTCGGATCGTGCCGGGCTCGCGAGCCCCGGCACCGCGCCTCGCCGCGTTGTCGTCGGTCGCCGGCGCTCCGTGTGGGCTCCCTCCTCCGCCTCGCGATCCACGGCCCCGGACCCCGCTCACCGACCCGGCCCGACCCGAAAGAAACCCCCCAGCCCCCGAACCCGGGTGCCCCGGGCAAACCCTGCCCGTCCGGGTGCACCTCCCGGAGGCGGCTCTGGGGGAGTTCGAGGACGGACTTCGCGTCTGACGGGTGGCCCGGGCAAAACCCAGCCTGTCCGGCGATTGAGGACGGACCCTGTGCGACAGGTGCCCGCACAGTGCGGCCCCCGAGCCCCCGCTCCTCAATCGCTGGAGGGGCTGGGGTGTGGGGCGCCTCCCGGAGGCGGCTCTGGGGGAGTTCGAGGACGGACCCCGTGCCACAGGGAACCCGCACCCCGCACCCCCCGGCTACGGGCGCAGGGACTTGCCGAAGCCCGCCGCCAGGGGCATGCGGAGGCCCAGGGGCGGCGGGGCCGCCAGGGCGTCCGCCACCGGGCGGGAGTACGGGTGGGGGAAGAGCGACCCGAGCACGAAGTCCGTCGCCAGCGCCAGCACCTCCGCGTGGTGCTGCCGCAGCGCATTCCCGTCCGAGTGCACCTCGAAGCGGCATATGCTCCGATTCACCTTCTTCGCCCGCTCCGCCAGCCGGTACGACAGATCCGGCTCCGTCCGCGCGTCATTCGTCCCGTGCACGATCATCACCTGCCGCCCCACCAGCTGCCGCACCGGCTCCTGCCCCTCCTCCACCCCCTCCTCCGGCAGCCACGGCGCCAGCGCCAGCACCGCGCCGACCCCCGGGTGGTCCGCCGCGTGCAGCGCCGCCCGCCCGCCGAAGCCGTGCCCCGCGAGACAGATCGGCACATCCCCGTACCGCCGCACCACCTCGTCCGCCGCCCGCGCCGCGTCCACCGCGAGCCCGGCGTCGGGGCCGTTCCAGCCGCGCGCCCGGTAGTGCACCGAGTGCACCACCAGACCGTCCACGCGCCCCGCCCGTGCCAGCGCCCGCCCCAGTGGCAGAATCCGGGCGAACGACCGTGCCGACGGCGGGCGCGCCGACTCGGGCACACCGTCCGGCAGCAGCAGCACCACCCCGCCGACCACCGGATCGACCCCCGCCGTACGGGTCCCGTAGGCCCGGCCCAGCCGGACCTCCCGGTCCGCCGGCGCCGTCCCACGCTCTTCAGTCCGCCCCCACCATCGGGGCAGTACACGCTCTGCCATGGCAGAACAGTCTCAGAAGCGGCCCGATACGCCACCCGTACGCGCGATCACTGTTACGAATCTCCCCAGCGCGCTCTACGCGCGTAGGGGCTAGAGTTCGCAGATGACGAGCCAGACCCTCAACACGCCCACAGCGGAGCAGATCCGCCGCGCCCCGAAGGTCCTCCTCCACGACCACCTCGACGGCGGGCTGCGTCCGGGCACGATCATCGACATCGCCCGCGCGACGGGCTACGAGTCGCTCCCCGAGACCGAGCCGGACAAGCTCGGCGTCTGGTTCCGCGAGGCCGCCGACTCCGGCTCCCTGGAGCGCTATCTGGAGACCTTCGCCCACACCTGCGCCGTGATGCAGACCCGCGACGCGCTCTTCCGGGTCGCCGCCGAGTGCGCCGAGGACCTCGCCGAGGACGGTGTGGTGTACGCGGAGATCCGCTACGCCCCCGAACAGCACCTGGAGGCCGGGCTCACCCTCGAAGAGGTCGTGGAGGCCGTCAACGACGGCTTCCGCGAGGGCGAGCGGATCGCCCGCGCCAACGGCCACCGCATCCGCGTCGGCGCGCTCCTCACCGCCATGCGCCACGCGGCCCGCGCCCTGGAGATCGCCGAGCTGGCCAACCGCTACCGCGACTCCGGCGTCGTCGGCTTCGACATCGCGGGCGCCGAGGCGGGCTTCCCGCCCACCCGCCATCTCGACGCCTTCGAGTACCTCAAGCGCGAGAACAACCACTTCACCATCCACGCGGGCGAGGCTTTCGGCCTGCCGTCGATCTGGCAGGCCCTCCAGTGGTGCGGGGCCGACCGGCTCGGGCACGGTGTGCGGATCATCGACGACATCACGGTGGGCCCCGACGGGCAGGTGCAGCTCGGCCGGCTCGCCTCCTACGTCCGGGACAAGCGCGTCCCGCTGGAGCTCTGCCCGACCTCCAACCTCCAGACCGGGGCCGCCGAGTCCTACGCCGCCCACCCCATCGGGCTGCTCCGCGGACTGCATTTCCGCGCCACGGTCAACACCGACAACCGGCTGATGTCGGGAACCAGCATGAGCCGGGAGTTCGAGCATCTGACCGAGGCTTTCGGATACACACTCGACGACATGCAGTGGTTCACCGTCAACGGAATGAAAAGCGCTTTCATCCCTTTCGATGAACGACTGGCGATGATCAATGATGTCATCAAGCCCGGATACGCCGAGCTGAAATCCGAATGGCTGTTCCGCCAGACCGCCGCGACCAGCGAATCCTCCGCGACGGAACGCTGATATCACGGACACCGGGGCCGCCGGGAATGTCAAACACTCGGCCGCCCCGGGGTGTTTGCCTCGGTGATGGGGCTGTGGCTAGCTTGCGGAGCCGCTCATATTCCCCGTCCCAAGGACACACCTCTGATGAAGCAGTCTGCTGCCAGGACTCTCGGTGTCGCCGCCCTCGGTGCCGCCTTCGTCGCCGCCGCCGCGGGCGCGGCCTCCGCCGAGCCCGCAGCCTTTCCCGACTCCGCGACCTCGCTCGACACCATCTCCGGCGTGGTGTCGGCCGACGGTCTCGACGACAACCTCCCGGGCGGCGCCGAGTCGCTGGCCGGGGCCAAGTCCGCCGTGACCACGGCCGCCGCCACCGTCCCCGGCACCCTCCAGGGGGCTGCCCAGCGCGCCATGACCCCCGGCGCCCCCACCGACGCCGTCACCGGCCTGCTCGGCGGCCTCCCGGTCGCCCAGCTGACCCAGGCCGCGCCGATCGGCGGACTGCCGCTGGTCGGCGGGCTCACCAGCCTCGCCGGCGGCGCGGGTGCCCTCGGTGCCGCACCCGGTCTCGCCGGGGCCGTCTGACCCCGGCACCCTGGAGGCCGTCCCTTCCCCGGACACGGCCGCCCGGCAGCACGACGGGGCGCGCAACCCCGGTGCGGGTCGCCGCCCCGCTACCCGATGGCGGGGACCCTGTACCGGAAGCACGCAGAAAGGAAGAAGGGGGTGTAGG
>NZ_JBEOYB010000112.1:0-15604 GCF_040296845.1 Streptomyces sp. NPDC001985 | reverse complement strand
CGCGCCGTGGGCCCGCCCCGGCCGCCGGCTCCGGCGGCGCCCGGGCCGTCGAGCGGGCGGTCGCGGTCCAGCGCGCGGCGGAGGACGCGGGAGTCACCGGTGTCCCGGTGCGGGCGTCCCCGCTGAAGCCCCCCGAACCCTCGGCGATGACCGGGCCCGGCACACCCGGCACACCCACCCCGGCCCCGGCCCGGGTCACCTCGGCGGAGATCGAGGAGCTGGCCCGCCGGCTGCTCGATCCGGTGAGCCGGCTGATCCGCGCTGATCTGCGCAGAGGGCGGGAGCGCGCCGGACGGCCGTACGACGGGCGCCGCTGACGGCGGCCCCCGTACCCCGGCGCCCGGGAACAGCGGGGGACGAGCTGAGAAGAAGAGAAAGCGGAGGAAGAGAAGGCACATGGACGGCACATGACGGACAACATCTTCGCGACGAGCGTGTTCTTCAAGCTCGTGATCGGAGGCAGCGAGCTGGGCGCCTTCCACACCTGCTCCGGACTGGGGGCCGAGGTCGAGATGGAGCAGTACGCCGAGGGCGGCAACAACGGCTTCACCTGGCAGCTGCCCGGGCGGATCACCTGGACCAACATCACCCTGACCCGCCCGGTCACCGCCGACACGCTCAAGATCGCGCGATGGCTGAACGAACTGATCCGGCAGGTCGAGCCCAAGGACGGCGAGATCGTCGCCCTCCGGCCCGACCTCAGCCGCATCATCAGCTGGCAGGTGCACGGCATCGTGCCGGTGCGCTGGCAGGGGCCGTCCTTCGACCCCGCCAGCTCCCAGGCGGCGATCGAGACGCTGGAGATCGCCCACGAGGGGCTGGAGCCCTCATGACGGACTGCTGCCGTGCGCCCCGGCGGGGAACGGGCGGCGGGGACCACCGGGAAGGAGGAGCGCCATGGCACCCACGGGCCGCGCGAGCCGCGCTCGCGCCCAGCTGACCATCATGGAACCGCCGGCGACCGTCGGCGCCAGACCGGGCGGCAGCCTCGCCCGGCTCACCCTCCAGTTCAACCCCGCGACCCTGTCGCTGAGCAAGAGCACCGAGTGGCGGCGCACCCCCTCCCGGATGGCCGGGCAGTCCGCACTGCCCGAATTCGTCGGCAGCGGACCCCGGACACTCTCCCTGGAGGTCTTCCTGGACGCCACGGCCACCCATGACAACTCCGTGGAGAAGGCGGTGGAGCAACTGATGCGGGCCTGTGTGCCGACCCCGAGGAGCCTGGCCCGCAAGACACCCGCCAGTCCCTGGGTCCGCTTCGACTGGGGCGCGTCGAAGACGACCTCGTTCGACGGCGTACTGGCCGGCCTCTCCGTCTCGTACACCCTCTTCGACGTCGACGGGAAGCCGCTGCGCGCCACCTGCTCCCTGACCATCGAGGAGGCGAGCGTCGACCCGCCCGGGCAGAACCCCACATCGGGCTCCCGGGAGGCCCGCCGCACCCACCGGGTGGTCGCCGGTGACAGCCTGCCGCTGCTCGCCTGGCGGGAGTACGGCGACGCCACCGCGTGGCGTGTGATCGCGGAGGCCAACGGCATCGACGACCCGACGCGGCTGACACCCGGCCGGGAACTGCTCGTGCCCGGACTCGACGACCACACCGGGGAGGAGGACCGATGAGCGCCCCCGGCCGCTCCTTCGCCGCCGATCCGATCGTCGAGGCCCCCGGCGAGCTGCCACCGGCCTGGGCGACCCAGTTGGTGAGCTGTGTGGTCGACGAGAACCTCGGTCTGCCGGACACCGCCGTGCTGAGCTACCGTGACCCCGACCACAAACTGCTCACCGCCACCGGCCTCACCATCGGCACCCCGCTGAAGATCTCCGTGGTCACCGTGCAGGAGCGGGTGCGCGAGCGGCTGTTCACCGGCGAGGTCACGGCGGTCGAGCTGGACAGCGACACCACCGGTTCGTTCACGGTCGTCCGGGCCTTCTCCCGGGCCCACCGGCTCCAGCGCGGACGGAAGGTCGTGGCCTTCCGCAACATGAGGACCGCGGACATCGTCCGCAAGGTCGCCGCGGGTGCCGGTCTCGCCTGCGGACGGATCGAGGCCGCGCCCATCATGTACAAGCAGCTCACCCAGCCCAATGTCTCGGACTGGGAGTTCCTCCAGTACCTCGCGGGCGAGAGCGGCGCGCATGTGCGCGTGGACGAGAAGGGACTGCTGGAGTTCGTGAGGCCCAGACCCGCCGCTTCGGCGCCCTCGCCCGCGACCTCCGCCACCCGCAGCCCCATGGTCCTGGAGTACGGGCGGAATCTGCTGGCCCTGCGGGCCGTGCTGACCGGCGCGGACGGGGCGGCCAGTGTGGAGGTGCGCGGCTGGAACGTGGACACCAAGACCCGGCTGGTCGCCCGTGAGCAGTCCATCCGCAGTACGACCGTCGCCCCGGGGATGAGCCCGTCCCTGGCGGCCGGCGCGTTCGGCGCGAACGCCCGGATGACGGTGGCGGACACCCCGTACCGCACCCAGGCCGAGGCCAGGGCCGTGGCGGGTTCCGTGGCCGCGTCCGTGAGCGCGGGCTTCGGCGAGATCGAGGCGGTCGCCGAGGGCAATCCCCAGCTGCGGGCGGGCAGGCCGGTCGCCCTCGGCAATGTCGGGCCGGCGTTCGCCGGGCGGTACACGGCGACCGCCGTCCACCATGTGCTCGAACCGAACGGCGGCTACCGCACCACCGTGATGGTGAGCGCGGCGCCCGACCGCTCGCTCGCGGGACTGGCCACCGGAGCCAACGCGCCCGCCCGGGGCCCGCGCATGCCCGGCCTCGCGATCGGCGTGGTCACCGACATCCGCGAGGAGGGCCGGGCCGAACGCGGCTGGGTCCGGCTGAAGTTCCCCTGGCTCGACGACACCTATGTCACCGACTGGGTCCGCACGGTGCAGTGGGGCGGCCAGGGCGGCGGCGGGGTGTTCAGCCCCGAGGTCAACGACGAGGTGCTCGTCGGGTTCGAGCAGGGGCTGCTGGACAGCCCCTATGTGCTCGGCGGCCTCTACAACGGCGTCGACAAGCCGTCGCCCCACGCGGTGCCGCTGGTCGACCGGACCAGCGGCAGGGTCAACCGCCGTTCGCTGGTGTCCCGCTCCGGCAACCGGATCGAACTGCTCGACGCCCCGCGCGGACCCTCCGGGGTCCGGCTGGCCAGCGGTGGCAAACGGCTGGAGGTCACGCTCGACGAACGGCGCAACGAGATCGCGCTGACGGTCTACGGGCCCGGCGGCACCCGGGCCCTCAGTTCCCTGACCCTCTCCGCCTCCGGCATCACACTCGACGCCGGTACGGGCGATGTGACCGTGAACGGCCGCTCGGTGACCGTCAACGGCAGAACGGGGGTCACCGTGGACGGCGGACTGCTCGCCGTCCTCAAGGCCAGGCTGATCCGTATCAACTGACGATCCGTATCAACTGACGATCCGTACCCCGGCGCGACCGTCCACCGCACGGCGGTCCTCACCACAGGGAGAACAGCGACGATGCCCCCCGCGGCCCGCACGGGCGACACCACTGTCCACGGCGGCCTCATCGGCACCCCACCACCGGGTGCCGCCGCGGCCGTCGCCACCGTGCTCATCGGCGGCCGGCCGGCCGCCGTCACCGGCAGCCTGCACGTGTGCGTGCCGCACGCGGCGCTCGGGCCGGGCAACGTCATCCTCCCCAGCCCCGCCGCCGCGGCCGGCGGGCAGGTGCTGATCGGCGGACTGCCCGCCGCCCGGATGCGGGACGCCACCACCTGCGGCGCGCTCATCACGAGCGGCGCGCCGAACGTCCTGATCGGGGGCCCGCTGTGAGCGGCGGCGGATTCATCGGACGCGGCTGGGGCTTCCCGCTGCGCGTCGGTCCCACGGGCGGCATCGGCATGGTCGAGCGCGACCGGGAGATCGAGGAGGCGATCGGCCTCGTGCTCGGCACGGCGCCGGGCGAGCGGCCGATGCGCCCGGAGTTCGGCTGCGGCATCCACGACTATGTCTTCGCGCCCGGCGACGGGGCCACCGCCGGGCGCGTCGCCCAGGAGGTGCGCGCCTCGCTGGAGCGGTGGGAGCCGCGGATCGAGGTGGCCGATGTGGTGGTCGCCTTCGACACCGCCGACGAGGGCACCCTGTACATCGATGTGCACTACACCGTGCGGGCCACCAACGATCTGCGCAACCTCGTCTTCCCCTTCTACACCATCCCGTCATCCGAGCGCCCCGACGAAGCCGGAGCCCGCTGATGGCCCTGCCCTCACCCAATCTGGACGATCGGCGCTTCCAGCAGCTCGTCGACGAGGCCAAGCGGTATGTGCAGCAGCGCGCCCCCGAGTGGACCGACCACAATGTGTCGGACCCCGGGGTCACGCTCATCGAGACATTCGCCCAGATGGTCGACCAGTTGCTGTACCGGCTGAACCGGGTTCCGGACAAGAACTACTCGGCCTTCCTCGACCTGCTGGGCATCACCCTGTTCCCGCCGTCACCGGCCCGCGCTGACGTCGACTTCTGGCTCTCCGCGCCCCAGCCGGAGACCGTCCGCCTCCCGGCGGGCACCGAGGTCGCCACGGCGCGCGGCGAGGCCGACGAGGCGGTCGTCTTCTCGACCCGCGACGAGCTGCGGATCGTGCCGAGTTCGCTGATCCGGCTGGTCACCGCTCCGGTGACGGGCGACCAGACCGACCGCACCGCGCCGCTCGGCGCCGGCAAGGACGTGCCGTGCTTCCAGCCCAGGCCACAGCCCGGTGACGCCCTGCTGTTCGGGCTGCCCACCGCCGTCCCCCGGTGCGTCGTCGCGGTACGCCTGGACAGCCGGGTGGAGGGAGTGGGGGTCGACCCCCGGCAGCCCCCGCTGGTGTGGGAGGCGTGGGACGGCGCCCGCTGGGTCCTCTGCGAGACCGGCACCGACACCACCGGCGGGCTGAACAGGCCCGGCGAGATCCTGGTGTTCGTTCCCGCCGGACACACGGAGTCGGTGGTCGCGGGGACCTCGGCGGGGTGGCTGCGCTGCCGGGTCACCGCACCGGAACCCGATCAGCCGTTCTACTCCGAGTCCCCGACAATCCGGGAGGCCGAGGTCTTCACCGTCGGCGGCACGGCGGGCGTCGAACACGCCGAGACCCTCACCGGCGTACCCCTCGGCACCTCCGAGGGCGTCGCCGGGCAGCGGTTCTCGCTGAACAGGGCGCCGCTGCTGCTGGACGGGGAGCCCCCGGTCGTCGAGGTCTCCTCCGCCGAGGGCTGGCAGGTCTGGACCGCCGTGGAGCACTTCGGCGCCTCCGCCCCCGGCGACCGGCACGTGCGGATCGACGCCGTCGCCGGCGAGTTCGCCTTCCCGCCCGAGGTGCGCGAGCCGGACGGGACGGTGCGCGCCTGCGGCGCGGTGCCCGGGAAGGGCGCGGAGCTGCGGATTCCGCGCTGTCGTACGGGCGGTGGGGCGGCCGGCAATGTCGCCCGGGGCGCCATCTCCGTGCTGCGCAGCTCGGTGCCCTATGTGGCGGGTGTGGAGAACCGCGAGGCCGCGTGGGGCGGGGTCGACGGCGAGACCCTGGAGAACGCGAAGGTCCGGGCGCCCAGCGTCCTCCGGGTGCGGGACCGGGCGGTCACGGCCGAGGACCACGAGATCATCGCCCGGGAGGCCGCGCCCTCGCTGCGCAGGGTCCGCTGTCTGCCCGCCGTCGCGGGCGAGGGCGGTGCGGTACGGGTCCTGGTGGTGCCCGACGCCGTCGCCGACGAGGGCGGCCGGCTGCGGTTCGAGCAGCTCATCCCGTCGGACTCGGTGCTCTCGGCGGTCGCCGCGCGGCTCGACGCGCGGCGGCTGGTCGGCACCAGACTGGTGGTGGAACCGCCCGCGTACCAGGGCGTCACCGTGGTCGCCCGGCTGAGGGCGGCCGGGGACGATGTGGACCGCGTCCGCGCGGACGCGCTGGAGGCGCTCTTCCGCCACATCGATCCGCTGCGGGGCGGAGCGGCGGGCGACGGGTGGCCCTTCGGCAGACCGGTGCAGTACGGCGAGGTCTTCGCCGTCCTCCAGGGGGTGCCGGGGGTGGATCTGGTGGAGGAGGTGCGGCTGTTCGCGGCCGACCCGATCACCGGCCGGCGCGGGGCGGCGGCGGATTGGATCGATGTCGTCCCGGGCGCCCTGGTCTTCTCCCACCAGCACCAGGTCGTGGTCGGCGCGAGCCCGGCCGGGGGAACCGCATGACCAGGGCGGCGGTACCGGGGCTCGCCAGCCGCCACCCGATCGGCGGACTGCTGCCCGCGCTGTACGCGGACGACGACCTGGCCCAGCGGTTCACGGCGGGCCTGGACACCGTCCTCGCCCCGGTGCTCTCCACCCTGGACAATC
Source organism: Streptomyces sp. NPDC001985 (assembly GCF_040296845.1). Lineage (NCBI taxonomy): Bacteria > Bacillati > Actinomycetota > Actinomycetes > Kitasatosporales > Streptomycetaceae > Streptomyces > Streptomyces sp. NPDC001985. The sequence goes on along the minus strand of NZ_JBEOYB010000112.1, from coordinate 9,295 downwards.
TGCCCGCCTACTTCGACCCGGCGCTCACCCCGGCCGACTTCCTGTCCTGGCTGTCGTCCTGGGTGGACGCGGACCTCGGCCCGGAGTGGCCCGTGGCGCTGCGCCGGGCCGTCGTCGCCCGCGCCGTCGAACTGCACCGGTGGCGCGGCACCCGACGCGGCCTGGTCGAACACCTCCGGCTCTGCTGCGGCGTGCACGCCGACATCCAGGACGGCGGAGGGGTCGCCTGGTCGTCGGAGCCGGGCACGGAGCTGCCGCCGGCGCCGACCGGGGAACTGCTGGTACGGGTCAGGCCAGCGCGCGGAGGGCCGGTGGACGCGAGCCGGGTCCTGGCGGTCGTCGCGGCCTCGTGCCCCGTACACCTCATCTGCCGGGTGGAGATCCTGCCGGGTCCGCCGGACGAGACTGGAGGCTGACGCGATGCGCCCGTGTCCCGCGTGCGGTGGCGCCAACGGCGACGACGACGACTTCTGCGGGAACTGCGGTTCCTATCTGGCCTGGTCGTCCCCCGCGTCACGGCCCCGTCCGGCCGCGGAACCCACCGCCCCCGCGGCACCTCCCGGCACCGGTGCGCCCACCGCCCCGGGACCCCGTCCCGGGGACGCGGACCCGCCCGCCCCGCGCCCCGGGCCCCCGGCGGAACCGGCACGCCCGGACCGGCCGGAGCCCACCCCGGCCGCAGAATCCTCCTCGGCGCCCGGAGCCCCCTCGGCTCCGGAGCCCGCCCCGGCCCCCGGACCGCCGCCGCGCCCGGCGTCGCCGCCCACGCCCGTACAACCGGAACCGCCCGTGGTCGCGGTGCGGCCCGCCAGGCCTGCCGCCCGGCGGCCCGCGGCCGGGCCGGGCGCGGTGGACGAGACCCAGGACGGCCCGGCGTGCCCGTCCTGCGGCACCCCGAACCTGCCGGAGCGCCAGTTCTGCCGGCGCTGCGCCGCCCCCCTCCGCACCCGCGAGCAGCCGCCGCCGCTGCCCTGGTGGCGCACGGTGTGGCCGTTCCGCCGCCGGGTGCGGGCCGGTTCGGGCCGGGCGCTGCGGCGCACCCTGCTGATCCTGGCGGTCGCCGGGCTGCTCCTCGCGGGCTCGCTGGCCCTGCCGGCCGGACGCCACCTCTTCGAGGACGTCCGCGACAAGCTCGGCGGGACGGCGGAGATCAGCCCCGACCGGGTCACCGCGAGCGCCTGGACCCGGGACCGTCCGGCGACCGCCGCCGTCGACGGGCTGACCAACCGGTACTGGGGAGCGCCCGCGCTCGGCGCCTCGCTGACGAGCGACTTCGGCAGACCGTTCCGGCTGGTCGGCGTCGTGGTGCACACCGGCGTTTCGAAGGACCCCCAGGAGTTCCGGCAGGGCGCCAGACCCACCCGGATCGATCTGGTCACCACCTCCGCCGACGGCGGGGTCCGCACCCGGACGGTGACCCTCACCGACAAGCCCGGCCCGCAGACCATCCGTACCGGCATCAGCGATGTCGTCTCCGTCCGGCTCGTGGTGCGGGCCGCTTCCGGCACCGTACGGGGGCGGCCGATCGCCCTCGCGGAGGTGGAGTTCTTCCGGCGTACCTGACGCCGGGCCGGGCCGGCCGCTCCCGGGCCGCGCCGGGCGTCAGGTGATGTGGATGCCGATGAGACAGGTGTCGTCGTCGGTGTCCGAGCGGCTGTGGGTGAGGAGATCGTCCAGGAGCCGCTCCAGGGGCCGGTCGGGGCCGCCCGCCGCGGTGAGGAGCTGGGTGAGGGAGTCGTTGAGGGCGAGATCGCGCCGCTCGACCAGACCGTCCGAGTACATCAGCAGGGTGTCGCCCTCCTCCAGCTGCATCTCCTGCTCGTCGTAGGAGACATCCGGCAGCGCGCCGAGGAGGAGCCCGCTGCCCAGAGGGAAGGTCCGGGCCTCCTGGTCGCGGATCAGCACCGGTGGCAGATGCCCCGCGCGGGCCCAGCGCAGAACCCGGGTCCGGGGGTCGTAGAGACCGCAGACAGCGGTCGCGGTGATCTGCTCGGTGAGATGGTGGGCGACGAGATTGAGCCAGGTCAGAAGCTGGCCCGGGCCCGCGCCGGTGACCGCGAGCCCGCGCAGCGCGTTCCGCAGCACCACCATGCTGGTCGCCGCTCCGATGCCGTGCCCGGCGATGTCGCCGACACAGAGCAGGATGTGCTGGGAGGGCAGGACGACACTGTCGTACCAGTCGCCGCCGACGAGCGCGCCGGTGGCCGCCGGGCGGTAGCGCACGGCCACACTCAGACCGGTGAGATCGAGCGGTCCCTGGCTGGGCGGCATGATGGCGTGCTGGAGCTGGAGGGCCAGCCGGTTGCGCTCCTCCGACTCCGCCTCGCTGTGCGCGAGCTGGTCCCGGGTGGCGTGCAGGGCGACCTCCGTCCAGTGCTGGGAGGAGATGTCCTGGTAGGCGCCGCGCACGGTGCTGATCCGCCGCCCGGCGTCGAGGACCGGTTCGGCGATGACCCGGATGTGCCGGGTGATGCCGTCGGGGCGCCGCAGCCGGAGGGTCGCCGACGCGGGGCGCTGGTACTGGAAGACCGTGTGCAGAAACCGGTCGATGGCGGCCGTGTCGTCCGGATGGGCGTGAGCGGCCAGATCCCGCAGCGACAGCGGCGCCGCGGTGGGCAGCCGGCCGTGCAGATCGAACAGCTGGCTGGTCCAGATGATGTCACCGGTGGTCAGATTCTCCTCGAATCCGCCGATGCGCCCGAGGCGCTGCGCGTGCTGCAACAGGCTCGCCAGCCGTACGGTCTCGTCCTCGACCCGCCAGACGAGCACCAGCGCCGCGCCGTGGCGGCTGACGCTGACATCGGCGACCGCGGTGAGCGGGACCTGGTCGACGAGGGCGGTGAGGCTCATGTGCCGGGTGCGGAAGGGCTCCCCGGTGGCGTGGACCCGCTCCAGCCTCTCGTACAGTCCGTGGTCCTCGGCGGCCAGCGGGTAGGCCTCCAGCAGCAGCGCCCCCCGGATCGCGGCGGACGGACGCCCCGCCGGGTCGGTGAACCGGCTGCTGACATGGCGGATACGGAAGTCGGCGAGGTTCCCCTCGGCGTCCAGGTGCGGGGTGAGCAGGAGCACCGGATCGCTGAGCCCCTCCGCGAGGTCGATCAGCTCGGCGACATCGGGCTGCGGCGCGGCACCCGGGGCGCCGTCCGCGGGCCGGGACTCCAGGGTGTGGGCGCACAGCCGGGCGAGGGCCTCGATCTGGCGGACGATCCTCGGGGGCTGCGGCGGCAGCGGGCCGGGCCAGCAGATCTCCAGCACACCGTGCAGGCGCCCCCCGGTCCCGGCGGGGACGGCCATCCTGCCGCCCCGGGGCCAGGCCGGCCTCCCCAGGGACGGAGTCGCCGTGTCCGCGAGACTGCCGAGCACGACGGGTTCGCGCTCGTCCAGGGCGCGGCGGGCGAGCGTGGCGACACCCGGCGGCACATGGTGCCAGCGGGCCGCCTCCTCGGCGGTGAACCCGGCGGAGCCGGCCAGGGCGAAGGAGCCGTCCCAGGCCGCCGTCCAGATCGCCACGGCACACGCGCCGAGGGGGCGCAGCGCGTTGTCGAGCAGCGCGTGCGCCATCGCCTCGGTGTCGCCGGCCGCGAGGACGCCGCTCTCGGCCGTCCGCAGGCGGACGGCGGCCGAGGGGCCCGTCTCACCGGGCGGGGCAGGGGCCGTGCGCTGGAGGAACTCGGCCGCGACCTGGCTGAGATGGTCCCGGGCCGCCTCGTTCACGATGTCCGCGGCCAGTTCCAGCGGGGTGAGGCCGGCCTGTTCCGCGAGAGCGGCCAACTGCTGGGCCGCCTGGACCGGGCCGCAGCCCAGCCGCTCGATGAGGATGCCCTTCGCCAGTTCCACCAGGGCCCGTCCGTCCGCGGCGGCCTGGGCGGCCCTGACCTCGCGCCGGAGCCGTTCCACCGTCGCCGCGAGCCTCCCCACGGGGGTACTCGCGGTCACCTCGTCGCCCGCCCCGGCGGTGGGTTCCGCCGGGGGAGCCGAGGGGGCGGGAATGCCCGGCTGGTCCGTCTGGCCGGGTCTGCGGGGGTTGTCTGTGGTGCTCACCGTGGATGTCTGATTCCTGGCCGGAGGTCGTCGTGGGGAACCGGGCTGCCCGTGCGGTGTGTCCGGGCGTCTCACCCGCCGGGGGAGAGCCAGCGGCGCACACAGCTGATGAGGTCGTTCGCGTCCACCGGCTTGGTCACATAGTCGCTCGCGCCCGAGGCCAGGCTCTTCTCCCGGTCGCCCGGCATCGCCTTCGCGGTCACCGCGATGATCGGCAGCTCCGCGTAGGCGGGCATCCGGCGGATCTCCGCCGTCGCCGTGTAGCCGTCCATCTCGGGCATCATCACGTCCATCAGGATGAGATCGACCCGGGGGTGGCGGAGGAGGGCCTCGATGCCCTTGCGGCCGTTCTCCGCGTGCACGACATGGATGCCGTGCAGCTCCAGGATGCCGCTGAGCGCGTAGAGGTTGCGCGCGTCGTCGTCGACGACGAGCACGGTGCGCTCGGCCAGGGACGCGTCGACGGGCTGCGCCGCCGCCAGCCGGCCCGTGTCCTCGGCGCGGACCAGCGGCAGTACGCTGCCGGGCTGCTCGGCGGCGAGGTGGAGCGCGATCCGTTCACGCAGCTCGTCCAGGCTGGACAGCAGCTCCAGCGGCCGTACACCGGCGTGGCGCTGGAGTGTCTCCTCGTGCGCGGCGCTCAGCCGCCGGTTGTTGTGGGCGAGGACGGGCAGCGCGGTCAGAGCGGGGTCGCCGTCCATGTGCTCCAGGAAGCGCAGGGCGCCCTCGTCGGGGAGCTCCAGATCGAGCACCACGCAGTGGACCGGCTCGGCCGCCAGGGCCGTGGCCGCCTCCCGTGCTCCGGCCGCGCTGACCACGGCGGCGTCGGGCTGGTGGTCGCCCCGGTCGTGCCCGGCGGTGAGATCGGCTGCGGCGCTCTCGGCGACGAGCGAGAGCAGACCGTGGGGGCGCTGCTCGATCACGAGCAGGCGCCGCTGCTGACGCGGCAGGGCGGCGGGGAGCTGGGCGCGGACCGGGGGGCCGGACAGCTCGGGGTCGCCGGCCCGGTCCTCGAAGCCCGCCCGGGTGACGGGCAGATAGAGGGTGAAGACGCTGCCCGCGCCCGGGGTGCTCCGGGCGGTGACCACCCCGCCCAGTACCTGGGCGATCTCCCGGCTGATGGAGAGACCGAGCCCGGTGCCGCCGTACCGGCGGCTGGTGGTGCCGTCCGCCTGCTGGAACGCGCCGAAGATCACTTCGAGTTGCTGCTCGGCGATGCCGATGCCGGTGTCCTTCACCCGGAAGGCGATGACGGACCCGGCGCGGTCGATCCCCTGGGGCAGCTCCGTCGGCGCCGCGGGCTCGATCTGGAGTTCCACGCTGCCGTGCTCGGTGAACTTGACGGCGTTGGAGAGCAGATTGCGCAGCACCTGCCGCAGCCGGGAGTCGTCGGTGACCAGCTCACCGGGCACGCCCGGCGCGGTGGTGACGGAGAAGCTGAGGCTCTTCTGCGTGGTCATGGGACGGAAGGTCGCCTCGACGTCGTCGAGGAGCTGCCGCAGCGCGATCCGCTCCGGATGGACGTCCATCTTCCCGGCCTCCACCTTGGAGAGGTCGAGGATGTCGTTGATCAGCTGGAGCAGATCCGAACCGGCCGAGTGGATGATCCCGGCGTACTCGACCTGCTTGGGGCTGAGGTTGCGGGTGGGGTTCTGGGCCAGCAGCTGGGCCAGGATCAGCAGGCTGTTGAGGGGGGTGCGCAGCTCATGGCTCATATTGGCCAGGAACTCCGATTTGTACTTCGAGGCGAGGGAGAGCTGCTGGGCCCGGGTCTCCAGCTCCTGCCGGGCCTGCTCGATCTCCAGGTTCTTGGTCTCGATGTCGTGGTTCTGCGTGGCGAGCAGGGCGGCCTTCTCCTCCAGTTCGGCGTTGGAGCGCTGGAGTTCGTCCTGCTGGACCTGGAGCTCCTCGGAGCGGGCCTGGAGCTCGCCGGTGAGCCGCTGCGACTCGCCGAGCAGCTCATCGGTGCGGGCGTTGGCGACGATGGTGTTGACGTTGACGCCGATGGTCTCCATCAGCTGGCCGAGGAAGTCGCGGTGGACCGGGGTGAACGCGGTGAAGGAGGCCAGCTCGATGACGCCGAGCACCTGGTCCTCGACCACGATCGGCAGGATGATGAGACTGCCGGGGGTCGTCGCGCCCAGCCCCGAGGAGATGACGTAGTCGCCCGGCACCTCGTCGGCCGCGATCGTACGGCGGCTGCGGGCGGCCTGGCCGACCAGGGACTCGCCCGAGCCGAACCGGCCGGCGACGCTCCCGGGCGGGCGGCCGTACCAGCCGACGAGCGTCAGCTCCGTGCCCGCGGTGTTCTCGTCCGCGAGGTAGAACGCCCCGTACTGGGCGGCCACCAGCGGGGTCAGCTCGTCCATCACCAGCTCCGCCACCAGCGAGAGATCGCGGTGTCCCTGCATCAGGGAGGAGATACGGGCGAGATTGGACTTGAGCCAGTCCTGCTCCTGGTTGGCCCTGGTCGTCTCGCGCAGCGAGCCCACCATCGAGTTGATGTTGTCCTTGAGCTCGGCGACCTCGCCCGAGGCGTCCACGGTGATGGAGCGGGTGAGATCGCCCTCGGCGACGGCGCTGGCCACCTCGGCGATCGCCCGCACCTGGCGGGTGAGGTTCCCGGCCAGCTCGTTGACGTTCTCCGTGAGGCGCTTCCAGGTGCCGGAGACGCCCTCCACCTCGGCCTGTCCGCCGAGCCGCCCCTCGCTGCCGACCTCCCGCGCCACGCGCGTCACCTCGGCGGCGAACGACGAGAGCTGGTCCACCATCGTGTTGATGGTCGTCTTCAGTTCCAGGATCTCGCCGCGCGCGTCGACGTCGATCTTCTTCGACAGATCCCCGTTGGCCACGGCGGTGGTCACCTGGGCGATGTTCCGGACCTGCCCGGTCAGATTGTTCGCCATCGAGTTGACGTTGTCGGTGAGGTCCTTCCAGGTGCCCGCGACATTCGGCACCCTGGCCTGTCCGCCGAGCCGGCCCTCGGTGCCGACCTCGCGCGCCACCCGGGTCACCTCGTCCGCGAACGCCGACAGGGTGTCGACCATGGTGTTGATCACCCCGGCGAGCGCCGCGACCTCGCCCTTGGCCTCGACGGTGATCTTCTGCGAGAGGTCGCCCCGGGCGACGGCGGTGGCGACCTGGGCGATGGAGCGCACCTGGCCCGTCAGATTCGACGCCATCACATTGACGTTGTCGGTGAGGTCCTTCCAGGTGCCCGAGACCCCCCGCACGGTGGCCTGGCCGCCGAGGTTGCCCTCGGTGCCGACCTCGCGGGCGACCCGGGTGACCTCGTCCGCGAAGGCGGAGAGCTGGTCGACCATCGTGTTGATGGTCTCCTTGAGCTCCAGGATCTCGCCGCGCGCGTCCACCCGGATCTTCTGCGAGAGATCCCCCTGCGCCACGGCGGTGGTGACCTCGGCGATGGAGCGCACCTGCGCGGTGAGGTTGTCGCCCATCACGTTGACCGACTCGGTGAGGTCCTTCCAGGTGCCGGAGACGCCCTTGACGTCGGCCTGTCCGCCGAGCCGGCCCTCGGTGCCCACCTCGCGGGCCACCCGGGTGACTTCGTCGGCGAAGGAGGAGAGCTGGTCGACCATGGTGTTGATGGTGTTCTTGAGTTCGAGGATCTCGCCGCGCGCGTCGACGGTGATCTTCTGGGAGAGGTCGCCCTTGGCGACCGCGGTCGCCACCTGGGCGATGGAGCGGACCTGCGCGGTGAGATTGCCCGCCATGGAGTTCACGGAGTCCGTCAGATCACGCCAGGTGCCGGAGACGCCCTTGACGTCGGCCTGTCCGCCGAGCCGGCCCTCGGTGCCCACCTCGCGCGCCATCCGGGTGACTTCGTCGGCGAAGGAGGAGAGCTGGTCGACCATGGTGTTGATGGTGTTCTTGAGTTCGAGGATCTCGCCGCGCGCGTCGACGGTGATCTTCTGGGAGAGGTCGCCCTTGGCGACCGCCGTGGTCACCTGGGCGACATTGCGGACCTGGTCGGTGAGGTTGCCCGCCATGAAGTTCACCGAGTCGGTCAGCTCGCGCCAGACACCGCCGACCCCCGGGACCTCCGCCTGTCCGCCGAGCCGGCCCTCGCTGCCGACCTCGCGGGCGACCCGGGTGACCTCGTCCGCGAACGCGGAGAGCTGGTCGACCATGGTGTTGACGGTGCTCTTCAGCTCCAGGATCTCGCCGCGCGCGTCCACGTCGATCTTCTGGGAGAGATCCCCCCGGGCCACGGCGGTCGCCACCTGCGCGATGTCCCGGACCTGGGTGGTGAGGTTGCCCGCCATCGCGTTGACGGAGTCGGTGAGATCCGCCCAGGTGCCCGAGACCCCCGGAACCTCCGCCTGCCCGCCCAGCGTTCCCTCGGTGCCCACCTCGCGGGCCACCCGGGTCACCTCGGAGGTGAACAGGGACAACTGGTCGACCATGCCGTTGAAGACGGTGGCGATCTCGCCCAGCAGCCCGTCGGCCTCACCGGGCAGCCGGGTCCCGAAATCCCCGTCCCGCACGGCGGTCAGCCCGGCCAGCAACTGCCGCAGCTCCGGCTCACCGACCCCACCGGACCCGCCCGCCCCCTGCGACCCGTGCTCCGTGTACTGGGCTCTCGCGTTCACCATGCCCCACCTTCCCGATCCCCGGCCATACGGTTCGAACAGAGGACGACAGGACCTGCCGACACAACGGAGGAGCGGACCCGCACCGCCGCCCGCTCCCGCCGGAGATTACTACGCACCCTCGCGGCAAATACATCCAAGGATACCTCTGGACTACCCACTGGTACGGCCCAACCGGGCGCTCGCGCGACCGGCGTTCCGGTGCCGGAAAGGTAACGGGATGACAACGGCAGGGGGTGGGAGGGGCCTCGGCGGGCACAAGCACTCCGCACGGGTGTGGCGCCTGGGGAGGTCAGCCGCACCCGGCTCGTTCCCCGTGCCCGTCCGTACTGGAGGAGGACCCATGCTGAAGGCGCACCCGGCCGTGTTGCGGAACCTGCTCGACACCTACGAAACCCTGCGCGCGGAGGCCGCCGGACCGGTCGTCGCCCTGGGCGTGAGGCGGCAGTTGCTGGACACCGCGTACACCCTGTGCGTCACCACCGGCACCCGTGACATCGACGAGGCACTCACCGCCGCCCGCCGGGAGCTGGCGACCCAGCTCTCTCCCGCCTGAACGGGCCCCGCCGTACGCCGTGGTGAACGGCGGGCCCGCAGCGCCGGCAGCCGAGAGGCCCGGTCCCCCGGTGATTCACCGGGGG
>NZ_JBEOYB010000111.1:0-15745 GCF_040296845.1 Streptomyces sp. NPDC001985 | reverse complement strand
TGCCCCGGTCGGTGTTGTTGGTGAGCGCGACATACACCCGGCCCGTGCGCGGCGAGGGCTCGACATCCTCCGGCCGGTCCATCTTCGTGGCGCCGACCTTGTCGCCCGCGACCCGGGTGAAGACATAGACCTCGTCGGCCGTCATCCCCGGGACGTGCGAGGTCTCGCCGGTCGCCAGCGGAATCCATACGCCGGAGCCGTCGAACTCCCCATCGGCCGGGAGCTTCCCGGTGCCGTCGATGTCCCGCGGGCTGTCACCGGTCAGCTTCGCCACATACAGCGTGCCCTCGTCGAGGAGCGTGCGGTTGTGCTCGCGCGCCGCCCGCGAGGTGCCCTTCCGCATCCGCTTCGACGACACGAACTTGTAGAAGTAGTCGAACCGCTCGTCATCGCCCATGTACACCACCGGGCGGCCGTCGGCGGTGAGCCGGGGCTGCGCCGCCTCGTGCTTGAAGCGGCCGAGCGCGGTGCGCTTGCGCGGGGTGAAGTCGGGGTCGTACGGGTCCAGCTCGACCACCCAGCCGTGACGGTGGGACTCGTTGGGCTCCCGCGCCACGTCGAAGCGCTTGTCGAACCGCTCCCACTTCCGCTCGGATGCGCCGGTGCCGATGCCGTAGCGCCGGTCGGTCTCGCCGGAGGCGTTGGCGAAGTACTGGTTGAAGTTCTCCTCGCCGTGCAGGGTGGTGCCCCAGGGGGTGGTGCCGCCCGCGCAGTTGTTGAGCGTGCCGCGCACCCGGCTGCCGGTGCGGTCGGCGGAGGTCCGCAGCAGCGGGCTGCCCGCCGCCGGGCCGGCCATCTCGAAGAGGCTGGTCGCGGTGAGGCGGCGGTTGAGGTGATGGCGGCGGACCGGGGTCAGCCGCCCGGACCCGCGCTCCTCCTCGACGACCACGACGGAGAGCCCATGGGCCGCCCAGGCGATCTCCACCTGCTCACGGGTCGGGTTCTCCGGGTCGTACCCCCGGAACATGAGGACCTCGTCCGTGTACTCGTGGTTGGCGACGAGGACCTGGCGGTCCCGCTCGCCCCGGAGCGGGAGGAGGGAGAGGAAGTCGTTGTTGTAGCCGAACTGGCCCGCCTGGGCGCGCGCGGTCTGCCGGTCCGGGTGGAAGGCGGGCGCGCCGCGCAGGATCGGGTCGCCCCAGCGGATCACCACCTCCTGGGTGTATCCGGCGGGGATGGTGACCTTGTCGTTCCGGTTGGGGGCGACCGGCGAGAAGCGCAGGCCACGGGCGCCGTCCCGGGAACCGTGGCCGGGTCCGTGGCCGCGTCCGGTGACAGGGGCCGCCGCGGCGGGGGCGGCGGCGCCCGGTCCGGCCACGGCAGCGGCTCCCGCCGCGGCGGCGACGGTCACCACGGCGGTGGCGCGCACCATGGACCGGCGCGAGAGGGCCCCGGCGATGATGTCCCCGGCGTACTCGTTGCCGGAGGTGTTGGGCACCTCCTGGAAACAGGCGTCCCCACAGCGGTAACGGCAGGTGAGCGCCGATCGTCCGCCCGCGTGCGGCTTGGTGCTCAGGAGCGGCAGCAGTCTGCGCACTTTGTGGTCCTCCTCCGGCGCACACCGCGCCGACAGTCTGTCGGAATCTCTCCGGGCGAGACGTTAGAGGGGAACCCGTGCGAACCGGCGGACGTTGAATGAACGGCGGGTGAATGCGGGGAGTGGGGTGGGGATTATCGGCCAGGGTGCGGCCGAATGGCCGCGGTGCGGGTTCAGTCGTGAACACGCCGTGGATGTGCGGTGGGCACGTCGGGGACGGTGCGGGGGTCGACCGCCCCTGCGGGGGTTGGCGGCGGGCGGCGGCTAACCTTACGTGTCCGCCCTGGCCAGGACATACCACGGACAAACCTGGTCCAAGTGTGGAGAATACGGCACCCAACTCATGCGAAAGGCCTCGCACATGGGCATTCGGAGCTTGCTGCGCAAGGTATTCGGTCGCGATCGTTCGGAGCCAACCGAGTCGGCGGCTGCCCCCTCCGTACCCGCCCAGTCCGAACGCACGGAACCGGCCACCCCTCCCACCGTCCCGCCCCCGGCCGAGACCTCCTCGCCCGCGGAAACCGCACCCGCTGAGACCGCGCCCGCGCCCGCGTCGGAGCCCGCGGCCGAGAGCACGCCCGAGGCGGCTCCCGAGACCACTCCGGAGCCCGGCACCGCCTCCGTGCCCGCGCCCGCCTCCGCGTCGCCCGAGGTCCGGGCGACCGACCTGGTGTCGGCCGCCTTCGACAACGCCCAGCCCCGCCCCCGCACGCCATCGGTCCCCTCCCAGGCCCGCACGGAACCGGAACCGCCGGCACCCTCGGTGGAGCCCGCTGCCGAGGAGACCCCGGCGAAGCCGGAGCCCTCCGCCGAGACCCCGCCCGCACCCGAGGCCGTGGAACCCGGGCCCCCGGAGCCCGAGCCGGCGTCCACGACCCCGGAGCCCGAGCCCGAGCCGGTGGAGGTCCCGAAGGCAGCAGCCCCCGAGGTTGCCGAAGCCGTGGAGCCGGAGGCGAAGGAAGAGAAGGAAGAGAAGGAAGCGGCGGAGCCGGAGGCACCGGTGGAGCCCACCGCGCCCCCGGTGGCCGCCGAGACTCCGGTGGCCGCCGAGACTCCGGTGGCCGCCGAGACTCCGGTGGCCGCCGAGGACCCGGTCGTCGCCGAGACGCCCAACCCCGACCCCACCCCGCCCACCGAGAACACCCCGGCAGAAACAGAACCCGAGCCCGACGCCCCGGCAGCCACAACGGAACCCGAAACCGCCCCCAGCGAACCCACACCGGCCGAGACTCCCGCCGCCACCGAGGACCCGGTCGTCGCCGAAGCAGCCGACCCCGAGCCCGAGCCCGCCACGGTCACCGGGGAGAACCCCGTGGCCGCCGAGGACCCGGTGGCCGCCGAGGCTGTCGTGTCCCAGCCCGTTCCGGCCGGCGAAGCCGTGGAGGCCGAGCCCGCCCCCGTCGCCGAGGCACCCCCCGCCGTGGCGGAGGCCGGGGTGGCGGTCGTCGGGCTTCCCCATCAGGAGGCGGCTCGGGCCGCGGTGGCGCGGGCGGGGCTCGGGGAGGTGCGGGCGCGGGTGTATCTGGTGCTCGACCGGTCCGGGTCCATGCGGTCGTACTACAAGGACGGCAGCGCCCAGCGGCTCGGTGAGCAGGCGCTCGCGCTCGCCGCACAGTTCGGTGAGGACCCCTCGGTCGGGGTCGTGTTCTTCTCGACCGAGGTCGACGGGACGGGCGAGCTGACCCCCGCCTCGTACGAGGGCCGGATCGATGAGCTGCACGGCTCACTCGGCCGGATGGGCCGCACCAACTACCACCTCGCGATCGAGGAGGTTCTCGCCCTCCACGCCAAGTCCGTCCCCGGCGGCCCCGCCGGCCCGGCCCTGGTGATCTTCCAGACCGACGGCGCGCCGGAGTCCAAGACCGCCGCCACCGCCGCGCTGAGTGCGGCGGCCACGGCGGACCCGGGCGTCTTCTGGCAGTTCGTCGCCTTCGGCGAGCACGATGCGAAGGCCTTCGACTACCTCCGCAAGCTCGCCGCGGACAACGCCGCCTTCTTCCACGCCGGGCCCACCCCCGCCACCCTCCCCGACGGGGAGCTGTACGACGGCGTCCTCGGGGCCTGGCGCCCCCGCGCCTAGCCGGCGGCGCCGACCGACGGCGTAACCGACGGCGTGACCGTCGGCAGTGAGACGGTGACGGTCAGACCGCCCTCCGGGCCCGGTCCGGCCGTCACCGTTCCGTCGTGGGCGTGGGCGATCGAGCGGACGATGGAGAGCCCCAGGCCCGCGCCCGGCCCCATCCGGTCCCGTCCCTCTCCCCGCCGGAACGGCTCGAACAGCGCCGGGATGTCCTCCTCGGGGATCACCGGGCCGGTGTTCTCCACCGTGATCACGCCCTCCGCGACCCGCACGGACACCGTCCCGCCGGGGATGTTGTAGGCCACGGCGTTCGCCACCAGATTGCCCACGAGACGGTCGAGCAGCGGCCGGTTCCCCCGAACGACACCGGCACGCGCACCCGCACCCGCACCCGCACCGACTCCACCCCCGGCCCCGCTTCCGCCCCCCGGCCCGCCCCCCGGCCCGCCGATCCGCACCGTCACCCGGTGCCGCAGCGCCTCCTGAGCCACGGCCTCGCCGAGGTCCACCTCCTCGTACTCCTCCAGCCCCCGCTCCCCGCGCGCCAGCGTCAGCAGCCCCTCGATGAGCCGTTCACTGCGGCGGTTGGCGTCGAGCAGGATCTCCCGGGCGGCGGCCAGTTCGTCCGCGGTGCACCCCGGCGCCAGGCCCACCTGGATCGCGGTGCGCTGGGTGGCCAGCGGCGTCCGCAGCTCGTGCGAGGCGTTGGCGATGAACCGGCGCTGGCTGTCGAACGCCTTCTCCAGCCGCGCCAGCAGCGCGTCCAGCGTGTCGCCCAGCTCCTTCAGCTCGTCGTCCGGACCGCTCGCCGCGATCCGCTCGTGCAGGGTCCGCTCGGAGAGCCGCCGGGCCTTCGCCGTCATGGCGTGCACCGGCCGCAGCACCAGGCCCGCCGTCCACCACCCCACCACCACCGCGCAGAGCGCCGCCACCAGCAGCGCGGTGAAGGACCAGAAGAGCGACTGCAGCGACTGCGCGGACACGGCCGCCGGCGGCGCGAGGGCCTCCGCCCGGGGGTCCGCACCGGTGGTGGAGAGCAGCCGGACGACCCCGAGCAGCACCCCGCCGAGCAGCAGGAAGGCCACCCCGTGGACAAAGGCGACCCGGATGCGGATCGCCGACCCGGGCCCCATCCCGTCGGGGCCCCTGTGCACCCGCCGCCCGGAGGAGCCACGGGCCCCGGGCCCCCCGGAGCCCTCGTGAGCCCCCGGCCCCCCGGGCGCACCCGACACACCCGGCGCAGCCGAGACACCCGGCGCCTCCGGCACACCCCGCACCGCCGAAACCCCCCGCCTCACAGCGCGTACCCCACACCCTGCACCGTACGGATCAGCGCCGGCTCCCCCAGCTTCCCCCGCAGCTTGCTCATACAGACCCGTACCGCCCCGGTGAACGGGTCCGCGTGCGCGTCCCAGGCCCGCTCCAGCAGCTCCTCCGCCGAGACCGTCGCGCCGTCCGCCTCCAGCAGGAGCTGGAGCACGGAGAACTCCTTCGGCGACAGCTCCAGATCCCGCCCCTCGCGCCGGGCCGTCCGGCGGGAGGGGTCCAGCCGCACCCCGTGCCGCTCCAGCAGCGGCGGCACGGGCCGGGCGCTGCGCCGCCGCAGCGCCCGGACCCGGGAGACCAGCTCCGGGAAGTCGAAGGGCTTGCCGAGGTAGTCGTCGGCCCCCAGATCGAGCCCCGCCACCCGGTCCTCCGGACCGGCCGAGGCGGTCAGCATCAGAATCCGGGTGCGGGAGGCGGCGGCGACCAGCGCGCGGGCCACCTCGTCGCCGTGCACCCGGGGCAGATCACGGTCGAGCACGACGACGTCGTAGTCGTGCAGCCCCAGACTGGCGAGGGCCTCGTCCCCGCTGTGGACGGTGTCCACGGCGAATCCGGCCCGCCGCAGCCCGGTGGCGACCAATTCCGCGAGGGCGGCCTCGTCCTCGGCGACCAGTACCCGCATCTCGTCCTCTCCACCCCGTCCGCACCACTTCCGGTTCGTCCCCGTCCACTTAACGCCACGGGGTGTTTCGCTGACGCCACGGGGTGTTTCGCCGGTCTCCCCGGCCCCCCGGCTCCCTGGGCCGCCCCCCGTGCCCGCAGGGGTTTATCGCGGTGAGAAGGGCCGCGCGGGGCCAGTAGGATTTCGACATGGCGGCCACTGGAACCGAGAAGCAGGGGGCGGCGGCGTACTACGTCTCGACCCCCATTTACTACGTCAACGACGCTCCTCACCTGGGCCACGCCTACACGACCGTCGCAGGCGACGTGCTCACCCGCTGGCACCGTCAGCGCGGCGAGAAGGTGTGGTACCTCACCGGCACGGACGAGCACGGTCAGAAGATCATGCGCACCGCGGAGGCGAACGGGGTCACTCCCCAGGAGTGGTGCGACAAGCTCGTGGAGGAGGCGTGGAAGCCCCTCTGGGAGCATCTGAACATCGCGAACGACGACTTCATCCGCACCACCGAGAAGCGCCACACGGACCGGGTGAAGGAGTTCGTCCAGGATCTCCACGACAAGGGCGAGATCTACAAGGGCGGGTACGAGGGCCCGTACTGCGTGGGCTGTGAGGAGTACAAGCTCCCCGGCGATCTGATCGACGGCGAGGGCGAGTACGCCGGGCAGAAGCTCTGCCCCATCCACAAGAAGCCGGTGGAGCTCCTCAAGGAGGAGAACTACTTCTTCAAGCTCAGCGAGTACGGCCCGAAGCTGCTGGAGCTGTACGAGTCGAACCCCGGCTTCATCCAGCCCGAGTCCGCCCGCAACGAGGTCGTGAACTTCGTGAAGCAGGGCCTCCAGGACCTCTCGATCTCCCGGTCCACGTTCGACTGGGGGGTGAAGGTGCCGTGGGACGAGAAGCATGTGATCTACGTGTGGATCGACGCGCTCCTGAACTACGCCACCGCCGTCGGCTACAACGAGAACCCGGCGAAGTTCGATGAGACCTTCCCGGCCGATGTGCACCTGGTCGGAAAGGACATCCTCCGCTTCCACGCGATCATCTGGCCGGCCATGCTGATGGCGAACGGACTGCCGGTCCCGGGCCGGATCGCGGCCAACGGCTGGCTGATGGTCGGCGGCGAGAAGATGTCCAAGTCGAATCTGACCGGCATCAAGCCGCAGGATCTGACCTCGCACTTCGGTGTCGACGCCTACCGCTGGTACTTCCTGCGCGCCATCGCCTTCGGGCAGGACGGCTCCTTCTCGTGGGAGGACTTCACCGCCCGCTACACCAGCGAGCTGGCCAACGACTACGGCAACCTCGCCTCCCGGGTCGCCGCGATGATCGGCAAGTACTTCGGCGGCGCGCTGCCGGAGGCCACCGCGTCCGGCGAGGCAGAGACGGCCGTCCGGGACGGCCTGGCGCGGGCCGCCGCGACGGCGGACCGGAAGATCGGCGACGAGCTGGACTTCCAGGGCGGCATCCTGGCGATCTTCGAGTTCGTGAAGCAGGTCAACGGCTATCTGACCGAGCAGGAGCCCTGGAAGGTCGCCAAGGACGACTCTCCGGAGGGCCGCGCCCGGCTGGCGACGATCCTCTACACGGCCGCCGAGTCGCTGCGGGCCGTCGCGGTGCTGCTGAACCCGGTGATGCCCGAGACCTCGCAGGCGCTGTGGGAGTCGCTGGGCGCGGAGGCCGGGCTGGGCGCGCTGGCAGAGCAGCGGGTGCGGGACGCGGGCACGTGGGGTCTGCTGCCGGTGGGCTCGACGGTGACGAAGGGCGCGGTGCTCTTCCCCCGCCTGGAGGAGCCGAAGAAGGACCAGTAGGGACCGGCAGCGGTTCCGTGCGCGGAGACGGGGACGACCGCCGGCCCCGACGAGGGACCGCCGGCCCCGGAGAGAGGACCGCCGGCCCCGGGAAGGGGGCCGGCGGTCCTTCGCGCGTACCCACCGGTGCCAGGTCAGCGGGCGAGGGACCCGGCGGGCCCCATCACCACCACCGGCCGGTCCTTCGGGTCCAGGCGCCTCAGCAGCTCGGCGACCCTCGGCTCGGCGAGGCCGACGCAGCCCTGGGTGCCGCTGCCGTGGTCGACGTGTATCCAGATGCCGCCGCCCTTCTCCGCGCCGAGCGGACGGGTCCAGTCCAGCGGGGTCACCCCGGGCCTGCGGTTGTAGTTGACCGCCACCACATGGTCGAACGCCCCCTTCAGGGGCTCGCCGTCGAAGTTGGTCCCGCCGACCGTGAAGGCCGGGCCCTGGTCGTACGGGAGCCTGCTGCCCGGGTCGGGGAGCAGACCGCCCGCGTCGGTGAGGCCGTACACCCCGATCGGTGAGCGCAGGTCGCCGAGGCGGTGGTCCTCGGTCCAGCCCCGGTGGGCGTTGCGGGCGGGCCAGGGGCCGGTGACGCGCTGCCAGCCGAGCCGGGGGTCGCGCTCCCAGAGGGCCGCCGTGGAGTGGCTGGAGTCGATGTCCTCGCCGGAGACGACGAAGACCTGACGGGTCCGCTCGTCGATCCGGTCCCCGGTGCGGGGGCCGATGCCGGGTATCTCCCGCACCACCTCCCGCCGCGCGGCCTGCGGCTCGGCCCGCCGCTCCCCGGGCCCGGCGGCGGCGGAGGCCCCGGCTCCGGTCCGCCCGGCGCCGGGGCCACCGCTGTCCGCCGTCCCGCCGGCGCCCGCCGAGCAGCCGGTGAGCAGCACACCGAGGACCAGCGCGGCGGCCGGGAGCGCGGAACGGGCCGTACGGACAGGACGGGCCGTTCGGACAGGACGGGCCGGGGCGGGACGGGCGGAACGGACCGGGAGACGGACCGGGAGACGGACCGGGAGGGTACGGAAGGTCATGCGCGGGCCCTTCACTGGGTGGCGCCGGTCGTCGGCGGCCTGTCGAAGATCTCGGTGAGGGGAGCGGCCGGAGCGCTTCTGTCCCGGTAACGGGCACTGTCGACGATCTTCTGTGCCTGCCGCACCGTCCGCTCGGAGGTGCCGTCGGTGACACAGACTCTGAAGACGCTCCTGAGGTCGTGGTACCGGTCCTCGTTCAGCACCTCGGCCGTGTACATGGCGCTGCCGCCGATCCGCTCGCAGAACCGGTCCATGCCGGCCGGCTCGCCCAGGGCACGGGAGGTCTTCTCCCTGCCCGGGTTGACGGATGTCTGGTCGTCCACCTCGATGAGCACCTCACCGGGGGCGAGCCGCTCCACGGGGGCGCAGTTCGGCGCCCGGTCGCGTCCGCAGGGCCGGACGAGGGAGGTGAGCGGCTGGGTGCTCAGATATCCGACCGCCTCCACGCTGTTCCGGCTGTCGGCGGGGGCCGCCAGGGCGTGCCAGGACGACGGCAGGTCGACGGCCAGCCCCTCCAGTTCGGAGAAGCGCAGCGGTCCGGCGCCCCGGACGGAGCCGGGGGCGGGCAGGGCCTCCACTGCGCGCACGGAGGGTGTGCCCGCCGGGGACGCCGTGCTGTCCGGGCGGTGGTGGAGGCCGTCCAGGGTCTGCGGCAGCAGCGTCCCGGCGACCGCGAGGGCGGTGACGGTGAGCACGGCGGCCCCCGCCCGTCTGCGGCGCCGGCGGGCGACCCGCTCCCGCACCTGGCGGAGCCGCCCCTCGGGGGCGCTCAGCTCGGGGGTGGCGCGCTCCAGCAGGACGCGCAGCTCGTCCTCGGCGTGGTCAACAGGCTCGCGCATGGTGCTCACGCCTCTCGGTCGCGGAGTCGGGCAGCAGCGCGCGCAGGGTGCGCAGCGCCTTGGACGCCTGGCTCTTGACGGTGCCGGGCGCGCAGCCGAGGGTCTCGGCGGTCTCCTCGACGCTCAGGTCCTCGAAGTAGCGCAGCACGACGACGGCGCGCTGCCGCACCGGGAGCGCGCGGATCGCCCAGGCGAGCGACTGCTCCAGATCGACGGAGGCGTACGCGTCCCAGGACGCGACCGCGTCCGGCAGTTCGCCGTGCGGCACCTCGCCGCGCCAGCGCCGGCGCCACCAGGAGGCGTGGGTGTGCACCAGTGTCCTGCGGATGTACGCCTCGGGATGGTCCCGGGCGACGGTGTGCCACTTGGGCCAGACCTTGGCCAGCGCGGTCTGGAGCAGGTCCTCGGCGAGATGCCGGTCGCCGGTCAGCAGCCAGGCCACCCGGAGGAGCCGTGGCCCTCTGGCGGCGACAAACGCCTCGAAGTCGCCCTCGTCGCCCCCGGAGCCCATCCAGCCATCCCCGCCCTTGTTCTCGGTCGTCCACATCCGGAGAACGCGCTGGGCCGGGGTCCCGGTTGCCCGCCCGCGCTGAATGGTTTCTTCAGCCGCCTGGCCCGGGTGGCGGCGCACCTCCCCGGGCGGGCGGGAGGCAGCGGAGAGGCCCCGCGCCGCCGTGGCGGTGCGGGGCCTCTCCGGAGACCGGGCGGGAGCCGCCCGGCGGACCGGCGGCCTACTCGGCGGGCTTGGCCACCGGCTTGCGGAGCTGGATGTTCAGCTCCCGCAGCCGGGACTCGTCCAGCTCGGTGGGCGCGCCCATCATCAGGTCCTGGGCGTTGCCGTTGAGCGGGAAGGCGATCGTCTCGCGGATGTTGGGCTCGTCGGCGAGGAGCATCACGATGCGGTCCACGCCCGGGGCGATGCCGCCGTGCGGGGGGGCGCCGAGCCGGAAGGCGCGGAGCATGCCCGCGAACTCCTGCTCGACGGTGTCGCGGTCGTAACCGGCGATCTCGAAGGCCTTGAGCATGATCTCGGGCTCGTGGTTGCGGATCGCGCCGGAGGACAGCTCCAGGCCGTTGCAGACGATGTCGTACTGCCAGGCCAGAATGTCGAGGGGGTCCTTCTCCTCCAGGTCCCTCATCCCGCCCTGCGGCATGGAGAAGGGGTTGTGGGAGAAGTCGATCTTCCCGGTCTCCTCGTCCCGCTCGTACATCGGGAAGTCGACGATCCAGCAGAAGCGGAACTCGCCCTCGACGAAGTGGCCGGAGCGCTTGGCGGCCTCGACCCGGACGCCGCCCATGATCTTGGTGACCTCGTCGAAGTCGCCCGCGCCGAAGAACACGGCGTGGCCGGCGGCGAGGCCGAGGCGCTCGGTGAGGACGCTGACGTTGTCCTCGGTGAGGAACTTGGCGATCGGGCCGGAGAGCGAGCCGTCCTCGGCCACGCGCACCCAGGCCAGGCCCTTGGCACCGAGCGAGACGGCGAAGTCGCCGAGCCCGTCGAAGAACTTCCGGGGCTGGGCGGCGACATCCGGCACCGCCAGCGCGCGGACGTGCTTGCCGGCGAACGCCTTGAACGCGGAGCCCTCGAAGACATCGGTGATGTCGGTCAGCTCCAGCTCGGCCCGGAGGTCGGGCTTGTCGCTGCCGTACTTCAGCATCGCCTCGCGGAAGGGAATGCGCGGGAACGGCGAGGTGACGTGCCGGCCGCCGCCGAACTCCTCGAAGAGCTCGGTCATCAGCTTCTCGACCGGGCGGAAGACATCCTCCTGCTCGACGAAGCTCATCTCCACGTCGAGCTGGTAGAACTCGCCGGGGGAGCGGTCGGCGCGGGCGTCCTCGTCGCGGAAGCAGGGCGCGATCTGGAAGTAGCGGTCGAAGCCGGAGATCATCAGGAGCTGCTTGAACTGCTGCGGCGCCTGCGGCAGGGCGTAGAACCTGCCCGGGTTGAGACGGGACGGGACCACGAAGTCGCGCGCGCCCTCGGGGGAGGTGGCGGTGAGGATCGGGGTGGCCATCTCGTTGAAGCCGAGCGCGGTCATCTTGTGCCGGATGGCGGAGATCACGGCGCTGCGCAGCATGATGTTGCGGTGCATGCGCTCGCGGCGCAGATCGAGGAAGCGGTACTCCAGCCGCCGCTCCTCGTTGACCCCGTCGTCCGCGTTGATGGTGAACGGGATCTGCTGGGAGGCGCCCAGCACCTCCACCTCGGCGACCTCGACCTCGATCTCGCCGGTGGGCAGCTCGGTGTTGACGTTGTCCGCGCCACGGCTGACGACCGTGCCGTCGATCCGGACGACGGTCTCCTTGGTGAGGTGGCTCAGCGCCTCGTTGGCGGCGGTGCCGGGGCGGGCCACCAGCTGGGTGATGCCGTAGTGATCGCGCAGATCGATGAAGAGGATGCCGCCCAGGTCTCGGCGATTGTGCAGCCAGCCGCTCAGCCGGACGTCGGTGGAGACGTCAGAGGCGCGGAGCTCGCCGCACGTGTGTGACCTGTACCGATGCATCGTCGTTCATCCAGTCTTGGTGATTTTGGGATGGGCCGGGTCCGTCAAGGTTACCGCCCGGGGCCGACACACCTCATGGGGATGGACACGCCACCGCTTGTCCCCCGTGAGTGGGCCCCGGAGGGGCTCTGGGCACGATGGTGCTCCAGATCGGAATAAAGTGAGGCAATGCGCACCGAGGATGTCCTGGCCGCGATCGCAACCGGCCTGTGGCGGTGGGACAACGCGGCGGGGTTCGTCACCCTCGACTCCGAGGCCGCCCGGCTGCTGGAGCTGCCCTGCGAACCCGCCGCCCCCGGCGAATCCCCGTCCCACACCTTCCCCGAGTCGGTGGTACGGGCCCGTTTCCATCCCATCGACTGGAACGAGATCAACGGGGTCGTCTCGCTGGCCATCGCCGAGGGGACGCTCGCCGAGGGCAGGCTGCGGGTGGTCGACGACGAGGGCCGGGTCGTCCGTACCGTGCGGAGCCGCTCCAAGCCGGTCCTCCACAACGGGGCGTATCTGCTGGACGGAATGCTCCAGCAGGTCGCCGAGCCCACCGAGGGCACGGCGGCCCGCACCCCCATCACCGGTGACTGGCGGCGCTCGCGCGAGGCGTTCCTGCTGGACGCCGGGCGGGCGCTGGCGGAGGCGCGGTCCACCGCCGAGGTGCTGCGGGTGGCGGCCTCGCTCTCCATGCCCGGGTTCTCGCCGGACGGGCTCGCGGTCTTCGGCGCCGCGGGCGAGCGGCTGACGATCATCGGGCACCACGGCCACCAGAGCGCCGGGGAGGATCCTTTCAGCGATATGCGGCTGGACACGCACCACCCGGCCGCCGACGTGGTGCGCGGCGGGCGGGCGGTGTATCTGCCGAGCCCGGAGGAGTACTGCCGGCGCTACCCCACGAGCTGGCCGCTGGCCCAGCGGCTGGGGCGCCAGTCCTGGGCGTATCTGCCGCTGATCGTCGCCGGGCGGACGATGGGCGCCTGGATGGCGGCCTTCCGCCACCCGGTGGCCTTCACTCCCGACGAGCGGTCGGTGCTGACCACGGTGGCCCGGATGCTGGCTCAGGCGCTCACCCGGGCCGGGGTCGCGGAGTCGGAGCGGGAGCTGTCGCTGGGGCTCCAGCGGTCGATGATGCCGGTGCTGGGGCCCGCGATCCCCGGGATGACGGTGGCGGCGCGGTACGTGCCCACCGGCGGCGGGCTCCAGGTCGGCGGCGACTGGTACGACATGATCCCGCTGCCGTCCGGTCGGATCGCGCTGGTCATCGGGGATGTGCAGGGGCACGATGTGCGGGCGGCCGGGCTGATGGGGCAGCTCCGGATCGCGCTGCGGGCGTACGCGTCCGAGGGGCACCGGCCCGACGCGGTGCTCTCGCGGGCGTCCCGCTTTCTGCACGGCATCACCGATACGTACGAGAAGGCCGACTACTCCAGCCCCCGCTTCGCGACCTGTCTGTATCTGGAGGTGGACCCGGCGAGCGGCGGCATCGAGATCGCCCGGGCCGGCCACCCGGAGCCGGCGGTGCGCACCGCCGACGGGACGGTGCTGATGCGGCCCACCGAGGGCGGGCTGCCGCTGGGCATCGACCCGGACTCGGACTATCCGACGACCCGGATGGCGCTGGAGCCCGGCGAGACAATGATGATCTGCACCGACGGGCTGCTGGAGACCGGCGGGCACGATCTGGACACCGGGTGGGTGCGGCTGCGGGAGGTCCTGGAGAACCACACGGAGCCGGACTCGCTGGAGGAGCTGGCGGACTCCCTGGTGCAGGCGGTGCACGGCCCGGTCTCCCACTACACGACCGGCCCGCTCGCCGACCGGCGCGAGGACGATGTCGCGCTCGTGCTGCTCGCCCGCGACGGGGCACCGGTCCGGGAGGCCCCCCGGCGCACGGCGATGACGGTGGCCCAGGCGGAGCCGGAACGGATCGCGGCGGCCCGGCAGCAGATGCGGGAGCTGCTGCACGACTGGGCGGACACGGAGCAGATCGACTCGGCGGTGCTGATGGTCTCCGAGATGCTGACCAATGTGCTGGTCCACACCGACGGGGACGCGCTGCTGGCCGCGGAGGTCACCTGCGGCACGGGCGAGGGCACCGCCCGCCGTCTGCGCGTGGAGGTGACGGACACCAGCGATGATCTGCCGCACAAGCGGCGCCCCGGGGAGATGGCGTCGTCGGGGCGGGGGTTGATGCTGATGGAGATGCTGGCGGATGCGTGGGGGGTTGATCCGCGGGGCGAGGGCAAGTCGATCTGGTTCACCCTCCACGAGTCGACCAAGCCCACCCCGTAATCCGGGTGGCCCCTCCGGGGTGCTGGTGACTTCCGGGGCTCCGCAGCGCGCGGGCACCGGTGCCACAGGGTCCGTCCACCTCAGCCCCTCCGGCGAGCTGAGGCACGAAATCCAGCCCCCCCCGGCGATTGAGCCGCGCCCCCAGCCCCTCCGGCGAGCTAAGGCACGAAATCCAGCCCCCCCCCCGGCGATTGAGCCGCGCCCTCAGCCCCTCCGGCGAGCTGAGGCACAAAATCCAGCCTCGCCGGCGTTTGGGCCGGGCCACCTTCACCGCTCCGGCGAGCTGAGGCACGAAATCCAGCCTCGCCGGCGTTTGGGCCGGGCCACCTTCACCGCTCCGGCGAGCCGAGGCACGAAATCCAGCCTCGCCGGCGTTTGAGGCGCGGGGGTTCGGGGGCTGGCCCCCGACCCGGGCCCGCGGGATGCGGGGTCCTGTGGACCAGGGTCCGTCCTCGAACTCCCCCGGAGCTGCCTCCGAGAGGTGCCCCCAGACGGGCTGAGTGGTCCATCCCCGTCTGGGGAATTGAGGCGCGGGCGCCCGGGGCTCGGGGCGGGAGGTCAAGGGGTCGGAGGGGGAGGAGACGGGTAGCGGGCGCGGAGTTCGCTGATGACTCCGAACGCCGCCGCCGTCACCGGAACCGCCAGCAGCATCCCCAGAATCCCCGCCACCCCCGCCCCCGCGGTAATCGCCAGCATCACCACCGCCGGATGCATCTGCACCGTCCTGCTCTGAATCATCGGCTGCAACAGATGCCCCTCCAGCACCTGCACCGCCAGCACCACCCCCAGCGCCCACAGCCCGATCACCCACCCCCGGTCGGCGAGCGCGACCAGCACCGCCACCGCGCCGGAGATGAAGGCCCCGAGGTAGGGGATGTACGCCCCGACGAACACCAGCGCCCCCAGCCCCACCGCCCCGGGCACCCTCAGCACCAGCAGTCCGATGGTGATGAGGATCGCGTCGATGAGGGCGATGAAGGTGGTCCCGCGCATGAACCCCTCGACGGCCTCGAAGGCACGCCGCCCCATCGCCTCGACGGCGTCCCCGTTCGGCCCCGGCGCGATGGCGTGGGCCAGATCGGACGCCCGGTCGGAGTCCCGGAGAAAGAAGAAGATCAGCAGCAGCGCGAGGACGGCGGTGGCGATCGCCTGCCCCACCACCCCCAGCCCGCTGATCACCCCGGAGGCCGCCGTCCCCCCGAACTTCTGGAGCAGGTCCTTCGCGTTGCCGGCGAGGTCGTTGACCGAGGTCCCGGCCGCCCCGAGGTGCTCGACGAGCCCCTCCGCGGCCCGCCGCAGCGAGAGCAGGATCTGGTCGCCGCTGTCGATCAGCGCGGTCACGATGATGTACATGGCCCCGCCGACGACGGCGAGCACGGCCACACAGGTCAGCCCGGCCGCGAGCGACCGGTTCACCTTCATGCGGACGAGCCATCGGTGGAACGGCCCGAGCAGCGCCGTGCCCAGCAGCGCGAGCAGCACCGGGGTGACCGCGATCCGGAAGGTCCCCAGTACCCAGAGCACCGCCGCGGCCACCCCTGCCACCAGCAGGACGACGGCGCACCAGGCCGCGAGGCGCCGCACGGGCTCGGGGAGAAGGGTCAGCACCCCTCCACCCGACCACGCCCGCGCGCCCCGGGCCCGTGCGGCGCCTCGCGGCCTGGTGCGCCGTCGTCCTGCTGGTGGCAGGGGTGGCCGCGGCGGTGCTCTGGGTACTGGGGACCTTCCGG
>NZ_JBEOYB010000110.1:0-15832 GCF_040296845.1 Streptomyces sp. NPDC001985 | reverse complement strand
CGGGCGGACCGGCCGGCGGTGGCCGGTGCGGGCGGGCCGGCGGGCGCGCGGGCCCCCCGCGCCCGGACCCGGTGGTGTGACCGGTCGCTCCGTCAGGGCTGTTGGCCACCGCCGCAGGTGCCCTCGGCCTTCCGCCCGGTGCGGAAGAAGGTGACCGCCTTCTCGGCGCAGGGCGAGGAGGGCAGGGAGGCGTGCCCGTCGTCCAGGATGGTGAGCAGGGTGCCTCCGGTGGCGTCCCTGGCCTGTTCGGCCCAGGTGTGGGGAGTGACGATCTCGTGGAGGTGGCCGGAGAGCTGGAGCGCGCTGGTGCCGTGCGCGGGCTCGGCGGCCGGCGCGTTCAGCGGCCACTTCGCGCACCAGGGGCTGAACTCCGTCCCTCCCGTCAGGGGATCGGCCGCGCGGCGGGCCTCGCGGGCCGCCCACAGGTCCCCGAACCCCCGGCTCGCGGGGGCGGTGTTGCAGAACATCGCGTTGTACTGGAGCACGTTGAAGCGGCTGCGCGGGCTGCTCAGCCCGAGGGGCCGCACCGGTGCCGCCGCGGCCCGGGGCGCCGGGGGTGTCGGGGGCGTACCGCCGTCGCGCACCGCGACCAGGTTCCTCGCCGCGTCGGGCCACTCCTCCTGGGGGCGGGTGAACTGCTCGACCGCCCAGTACCCGTCCAGGCGCGCCCCGCCGCTGGTGCGCGGCTTCCGCTCCAGCTCACCGCGCAGTTCCCCCAGCCGCCCGCGGGTGGTGGACTCGTCGGCGCCCAGGTGGTACTCGGCGTCGCGCCGGGCCAGCCAGGTGACGAACGGCGCGGCGCTCCCCCGGCCGGACGCCTCCGTTTCGGCGTCCATCGTGGGCCAGTGGCGGGTCGGAGGCATCACCGAGTCCAGCCACATGCGTTCCGTGCGGCGGTCGAACAGGGAGTGGTAGGCCATTCCGATGGCGGTGCCGAAGGAGGCCCCATAGAAGTTGATCTTCTCAGCGCCGAGCGCGGCGCGCAGGCGGTCGATGTCGCGGGCCGCGTTCTCCGGGGTGATCTGCCGTACGAACGCCGGATCGACGGCGGCGCAGCGGTTGTTGAACTCGGCCTGCTGGTCGAAGACGGCCTTCTTGACCTTCTTCTCCGGTGCCGTCGGCGCGGGTTCGGCCATCGGTTTCTCGGCGCAGGTGACGTGCTCGCTGTACCCCGACCCCCGGAGGTCCAGTCCGATGACGTCGTGGTCGGTGTTGAGCGTGGCCAGTCCGCGCCGGGTCATCGACGCGGAGTCGCTGATGTTGGAGAACCCCGGTCCGCCGAGAACGGACACGATGGGCGCCGTCCGCGCTGTCGGCTCGGTGGCCCTGACACGGCTCACCGCGATCGTGACGCTCCGGCCCCCGGGCTTCCGGTAGTCCATCGGTACGCTCAGCTCGGCGCACTCGGTGCGGGTGTCGTTCCTGACCGGCCAGTCCACCGCCGCCGTCGAGCAGAGCCGCCAGTGGAGTCCCGCCCCGGCGGGAGGCCCGCCGTGCCGCGCGGCGGCGAGGCCCGTACTCGCCTGCAACCCGGCCAGCACCACCGCGGCGACGGCCAGGGCGCGACGGCGCGCGACCCCGACGGGGCCGGGTTGCTCACTGCGGTGATCGGTGATCGGTGACACGAGAAGAAGCCTCCGCGCGAGGGGATGGTGGTGGGGAGGTCCACGGCGTGCGCGGACCTCTCCACCGTGGACCGCCCGCGCATCCACCACGCAACGGATACGGTGGCGGCCACCCATCCGTTCTGTATCAGCGGCGCGGCCACGACGGGGTGCCGCCGCCGGCCCGGCCCTCGCGGCCCCGGGGATCAGGGGCCCGGCCCTCGGCGGCCGGCCTCATGGGGCCGGAGGCCGGCCGCCCGGGCATCAGGTGCCGGGCAGCCGGACGGACTGGGCGTGGCGGAAGACGTTCAGGGGGTCGTAGGCCGCCTTCACCGTCTGGAGACGGGGGTAGTTGCCCTTGAAGTAGAGCTCGTGCCACGGCACCTGTGACGTGTTGTGGAGCGGACTGCTCAGATCGACGTCCGGATAGTTGATGTAGCAGCCGTCGGTGACCGCGTTGGGCACCGGAACGCCTCCCGTCGCCGAGTAGACGTCGGCGTAGAACTCCCGTACCCAGCGCACGCACCCCGCCTCCTCGGCCGGGTCGCTCCACCAGATCATCCAGGCCAGCTTGAAGGCCGAATCGCGGTGCGCCGAGGCCGTGGCCGCGGCGGGGACCGTGTTGACCTTGCCGCCGTGGGAGGTGAGCGAGACGCCTCCGGTGGGGTTGCCCAGGTCCGTGCGGGTGAGGTGGTGGTAGAGGGCGGTGAGCTGGGACGCGGGGAACGCGCTGCGCATATAGGACGACTTGAAGTCCCCCTTCAGCGTCGGATCGTTGCCCGTCGCGTTCGCCAGACCTATGTAGCGCGTGGCCTGCATCCAGGGCATCGTGCGCGGCGAGGCCATCTCCGGCATGGCGCTGTACTCACCCATGCGCGTCGTCGCCGCTCCCGGCTGCGTCCCCACACCGGCACCGATCGCGGCGATGAAGTCCGAGAGCAGCTGCGCGGCGTTCGGAACCGTGGCGTCCACCTGGGTGAACAGACCGATCTGGCCGTTGGACTTGTGGCTGAGCGAGAGCGAGGCACAGAGCGCGGAGTTCGGATCGTTCGCCCCGCTGTGCGCCACACTCCACTCGGCGAAGTTCTGTGCCAGCCGCTTGAAGCCGGCCTCGGTCATCCCTGCCCAGGGCCAGGAGACGGCGCTGATCAGCACCTCCGCCGGGGGTTTGGGCAACTGCGCGGCCGGAGCGGTGCCGGTGGCTCCGGGGCTGCGGAACCAGTAGCGGGTGACGATACCGAAGCTGCCGCCGCCGCCTCCGGTGTGGGCCCACCACAGATCCCGGTGCGGGTCGGTGGCCTCGCGGGTGGCCATCACGGTGCGCACGGTGCCGGTGGCGTCCACGGTGACCACCTCCACGGCGTACAGATGGTCGATGACCAGGCCGTGCTTGCGCAGCAGCAGGCCCCAGCCGCCGCCGCTGACGTGGCCGCCCGCCCCGACCTGGAAGCAGGTGCCGGCGGGGATCGTCACCCCCCACCTCAGATAGAGCTGTTCGTAGATGTCGAGGATCTGGGCGCCCGCCTCGACGGAGAAGGCGTTCAGGGCGGGGTCGTAATCCACCTTGTTCATCTCGGACATGTCGACGATCACCTTGATGTCCGGGTGGTGGACGAAGTCCTCCCAGCAGTGTCCACCGCTCCGCACCGTGATGCGCTTGCCCGCGGTGACCGCCTGCTGCACGATCTGCGCCACCTGGTCGGTGTGTCTGACCAGGTAGACCGTGTCGGGAGTGCCGATGTAGCGCTGGTTCCAGCCCCGGACGAGGTCCGGGTAGCGCTGGTCGCCCGGGGTGACCGCCACCGCCGGGTGCACGACCGTCCGCGTGCCCGGGCGCCCGGCCGCCGCCGCGCGCTCCGGAACGGCGGCGGCCAGTCCCGCGCCGGTGATGACCGCGGCGCCGGTGGTCAGCAGCCTGCGCCGTTCGAGTCCACGCTCGTCCTGCCCCATGGATATCCCCTCTCTCACCTGAATGCAGGCGACCTTAGGCGGCACGTGTCCACGCGATCGCTCCGGATCTTGCTCTCTCGGTCACCGGGGCGGAGGAGCGGCCTGGCTCGATCCTTCAGAGGCCACTGCGACAGTGCGGCTACCGGGCTGCCCCGGGCCCGCCCGGCCCCCAGCCCCCCTGCCCCCTGCCCCTTGTCGGTCCGCCGCCCGGCGGTTCGGCGTGACGCGCCCGGAACTCCCGGAGCGGGCCGGCGGCCGGGGAACGGCCACGAGCGACGGAAGCGACGATGCGAGCCGACTTCATGAACGACGACCACGAGAACTGGCGTGCGGTGGTCTGCCGGGTGTGCCGGCTGATGGACGCGTCGGACGCGGTGTCGAGCCTCGACGAGCTGGCGCGCTCGGCGGGCTACAGCCGGTTCCACTTCCACCGGATGTTCAAGGCATTCACCGGGGTCACTCCCCACGAGTACATGGCGGCGGGCCGGGCCCGCCGGGTGCGGGCCGAGCTGCGGCGCGCCGACACCGTGTCCGAGGCGATCTACAACTCGGGGTTCAACTCCAACGGACGCTTCTACGCGGTCTCCGCGGACATCCTCGGAATGACACCGGGGTCGTTCCGCTCCGGTGGGCGCGGGACCGCGATCCACTACGCGGTGGGGACGAGTTCGCTCGGAGCCGTCCTGGTCGCCACCGCCGACCGGGGTGTCTGCGCGGTCCTGATCGGGGACCGCGCCGAGGCACTGCGCTGGCGTCTCGGCGAGCGCTTCCCGCACGCCCGGCTCGTGGGAACCGACCCCGTCCACACCCGCGCGGTGCGCGACGCCCTCAGCCGTGCGGAACCGCCCCGCCTGGGGCGGGAGTTACCGGCCGGGGTCCGCCGGGTGGCCATGGCCCAGCGGATACGGCAGCTGATGCGCCGGGAGGGCACGGACACGGCCACGCTCCGCCGCGCGGGCTGACCCGGCCGGTGGCCGGAGCTGGTGGCCGGGGCCGGGCCGCCCCGCCGGGGCCGGTCGGCCGGACGCGGCCGGGGCGCAGCCGGGGTGCAGCCGGGCCGCCGGGCATCACGCGGGTGATCATTGACTCCGGCGGAGGTCCGCCCTCCCGGCCGGGACCGGTCGGAGGAGCCCGGGCCGGGCACGGGCATAGGGCCGGAGCCGGACCGGAGCCGGGCACGGGCCCGGTGGTCGGGCACTGGCCGGGCACGGGTCGGGTGCCGGGGCTTGACTCCGGCCGAGGTCCGCACCTCCGGCCGGGACCCCTCAGACGGCTCCGGGCCGGGCACGGGCAGATGGCCGGGAGCAGGCCGGGCGCGGGTCCGGGCGCCGAGGCCGGAGCCGGACCGGGGGTCGGAGCCGGCTCCGGCGGAGGTCCGCCCTCCCGGCCGGGACCCCTCGGAGGAGCCCGGGCCGGGCGCGGGCGTAGGGCCGGAGCCGGACCGGGGCCGGACCGGGGCCGGGCGTTGGCCAGGTGTCGGGCACTGACCGGCGCCGTACCCGGCCGGGGGCGAAGCCATACCCAGCCCGGCGGCGCACCGGTCCGGCCGCCCCGGGGGCCTTCCCCGGTCCCCGCACGCGGTCGCCCGGAGCCGCGCGATGATGCCGCACGGGTGCGCCCCGCGCATCACGTTCCTTGCTGTCCCGCGAAGGACATGGGGCCGCTGCCCGCGGACGGGGCCCCGTCCGTGTCCACCGTCCCGGGGGGCCGGCCCGGCCCCAGCGCGGGTCCCGCTCCGTCCTGGAGGGGGTCGGTGAGCAGATTCAGCGAGAGGCCGCAGTGGATGCCGGACGGCTTCTCGACACGGGGATGAGCGGCGAGGAGATCCATGTGGAGCTGCTGGACGCGCGGAGAGGGCGACGTTCCCAGCTCCTCGCGC
Organism: Streptomyces sp. NPDC001985; assembly: GCF_040296845.1. Taxonomy (NCBI): domain Bacteria; kingdom Bacillati; phylum Actinomycetota; class Actinomycetes; order Kitasatosporales; family Streptomycetaceae; genus Streptomyces; species Streptomyces sp. NPDC001985. The sequence goes on along the minus strand of NZ_JBEOYB010000110.1, from coordinate 10,399 downwards.
AGCGTGTGCCGCAGCCGGTGGAAGACCGTCAGGGCATCCGCCTGACGGCCCGACCGGTAGAGGGCGAGCATCAGGCTGGCGGCGAGATCCTCGTCGGTGGTGTGCCGATGGACCAGGGCCGCCAGCTCCCCGAGCAGTTCATGGTGGCGGCCCAGCAGGAGGAAGGCCCGAATCCGGCAGCTGACGGCTCTCAGCCGGTCGCGTTCGATCGCCTCGGCACTGGACCGCAGCAGCGGGCCGGCCGTCACATCGACCAGCAGCGGCCCGTGCCACAGCCCCTCGGCCGCCGACAGCTCCGCCGCTCCCGTGGGGATGTCGCCCCGGAGCGCCGCCTTCCGCGCCGCGCGCAGCCGGTCCCGGTACCGGGCGAGGTCCAGCTCCCCGGGGCGGACCTCCAGGACGTATCCCTGGTCACGGGTGTGGAGCCGCTCGGGGGCGGTGGGGCACACCCGTGGCCGGGCACCCAGAGTCCTGCGTATGTGCATGACGTAGGTGTGCACCGCGGCGACGGCGCTGGACGGCGGGCGACCCTCCCACAGCTCCTCCAGGAACTGCGCGACCGATACGACATGGTTGGCGTTGAGCAGCAGAAGCGCCAGCATCTGCCGCTGTTTGGGCGCGGTGGGCGCTCTGCTGACACCGGCATCGACAGCGCGCAGCGGTCCGAGTACGCCGAACTCCATGAAACCCCCATCACAACATCGGGACCCAACTCCGCGCGGGACGCGGCACGGTCATCGTGATCCCAGTGTCCGGTGACCGCGCCGGGCGGCCCAACGGGTTCCGGCGGTACGCGGGTCCCCGGGGCCCGGAGCGCCGGGCCCCGGCCCCCGGGGCGGCGCCTCGGGGCCGGCCACGCCGCCGGGGAGGCGGCAGCACACGGCAGCACGGGAAAACACGCCGGCCGACCGGCCCGAGAGTTCCCGGCATATCACGCCGGACGATTGACACGTTCAATTCCTGCACATAAAATCCACAGAAACGTTCTCCACCAGTGGGAACCATTACCACAAGCTTTTCCGGCGCGCCGCGAGTTGCTCACCGCACACGGCGCGAGTCATACCACGGGGGATTTCCATGGAAGCAGGAGTTCTGGGAGATTTAGTGCTCCTGGACGGAAGGACGAACCTGCTTCCCAGCGCCCCCAAGCCGCGCCAGCTGCTTGCCTTCCTCCTGCTCAACGCGAACCATATGGTCCGGGCCGAGGACTGCATCAGGGAATTATGGGGCTCGGAGCCGCCCAGGAGCGCGATGTCGACCCTGCAGACCTATGTATTGCAGATCCGTCAGGCGCTGCGCACATCCCGGACGGATCTCAGTGAATCCCTCGTCACCAGAGTCCAGGGTTACCAACTGGGAATCCCGCCGGATGATTTCGACCGCACCCGCTTCGTCGATCTGGCCAAGCAGGGCCGCGGGGAAGCCGCCGCGGGAAACGCCGCCCTCGCCGCCGATCTGTTCACGGAGGCACTCGCCCTCTGGCGCGGACCGGCCCTCTCCGATGTCCGGACCGGGCCGATGAGCACCCCTCACCTCGTGGAGCTGGAGGAGTCCCGGATGGGTGTGCTGGAGCAGCGGATCGAAGCGGAACTGGCGCTGGGCCGGCACCGCGAACTGCTCGCGGAACTCCACTCCCTGTCGATGCTCCACCCGACCCACGAGAACATCCACGCCCAGCTCATGGTGGCGCTCTACCGATCGGGACAGCCGACTCGGGCGGCGGGTGTCTACCGGCGGCTGCGGGGCGTGCTGGGAGACTCGCTCGGCATCGCGCCCGTACCGCGCATGAAACGTCTCCACCAGGCCATCAGGGCGGGCAGCCCCTCCCTCGAAGCCCCGCGGCCGGCCCCCTGGCGCGGCGGGCCGGGCCCGGTCCGCTCCTCCGAACACCACTGACGCCGCCCCGCGCCGGGGCGCGCCCCGGAGGCCGCGCCCGCCGGACCGGAAGCCGGGCGCCGGCCCCCGCCGGCGCCCCGCCGGCCGGTTCCGTTTCGCCGTGCCGGCCCCCGGGGCCGAGGGCGGACGGGCCGGGGGCCACACGGCGGCACGGCCCCGCCCGGCGATCCGTCCCGCATGTCAGCGCCATGATCAGGGCCGCCGCCCCGCGCCCGAGCGGTTCCGCGGCGTTCCCCTGACCCCCGGGTAATGCGCTCGAAGAGATCTTTCCATTTCCATGGTTCGCCTTTTGGCGATCATAAAGGAGAAGCGGCGCGCTTCTGGCCGCACCAGACATCTTCCAGCCACGCGGATTCCCTTCTCTTGACGCCATCCTGACGTGAATGGCACGCTTGCGGACGCCTGGCCGGATGTCGAGTGTGACCCTCATCGCGCAGAGAGGAATTCACGGGGCGCAAAGGATCGACGTCTCGATCACATCACCGATCGAGTGCGCCGGTTCCTGCCCCAACCGAAACAAACGCACCGCATCGCCGCCCGGTTGTTCCAGGGGCGGACAGGAACGACGCCGCCCGCCGGACGCCGGCGAGGGGTGTCACAGGTGATCCCGCGCGGCGCCCACAAGGCATGAGTCGCTGTGGCGCGCCCCGATACGGCCGGCATGCGCATGCCGGGATTTCACAGCTCACTCACGCTCATGCAGCGCACACACTCACCACAGTCCGCGCAGCCGCGCGCGGAATACTTCCGCGACCGCGCATGCGTGTCCGATTCCTGGGGGGAAAGGGTGTCACGTGTCACGGCGAAGAACCACGAGGACCTGGTCGATTTCTATACGCCGGCCGGTCGGGGCGAACCGAACATCTTCGAGATCTGGGAGAACGGCGGGAGCCGCGACGACTCGGTCACCCCGTCGACGTACTGCCCCGGATACCGCGACTGGATAGGCGGACGGCTCACCGCCGAACTGGAGCGCAACGGCGGCGGTCTGCTCAGCCTGGGATGCGGAAACGGCGCCGTCGAGGCCGAGGTGGCGCGGAAGGGCTTCCGCGTCCTGGCCATCGACGCCATGGAGGACGCCGTGGCGCTGGCCGTCAGGAAGGGGCTCGACGCCCACTGTGCCGACATCTACCAGTGGGAGCCGGACGAGCCGTGGTCGGTGATCTACATCGACGGGGTACTGGGCCATCTCCACCATGAACGGGAGGGCCTGACTCCCGTACTGGGACGCATACGGTCCTGGCTGAGACCCCGGAAGGGCTCCCGCTCCGGTCTCGCCTCGCTCATCGCGTCCAACGACGCCCCGAACGACGGTTCCCCGTACCAGAAAGCCCCGAAGGTGAATGGATTCCACTGGCTCTCGGCCGCCTATATGAGCCGGCAGGCGCTGGCATCGGGGTTCGACCACACGGAGACCGATCAGTTCCGCTATCAGCGCCCCGTGTCCGGAGAGCGGATCAGGGCCGTCATGAACGGATACGTGCGACGTTGAGCGGGGATACCGGCGGCGGGCCGGACGACGGGGCGAGGAACGGCGCGGAGCTGCTCGTCGACGCCCTGATGGAGCACGGTGTGGACACGGTGTTCGGTTTTCCGGGAGACACCAGCATCGCCCTCTACGACGTGCTGTCGCGCCGGAGGGACCGCGTTCGCCACGTCCTGGCGCGGGACGAACGGCACACGGGTTTCATGGCCGACGCCTATACGCGCACCACGCGGCGCATCGGTGTCTGCGAGGCGTCCAGCGGCGCGGGCGCGGTCTATCTGGCCGGAGGAATGGCCGAGGCGTTCGCTTCCAGTATTCCGCTGCTGGCCATCACCACGGACAACAGCCGCCGCAGTCACGGCACCGCGGCCATCAGCGAGATCGACCAGCCGCGGCTGTTCGCCGCCTGTACGAAGTGGCGCCGGAGCGCGGAGCGGACGGCGGACATCCCCGCCCTGGTGGACGAGGCCATCGCCGCCGCGACCCGGGGGCGGCCCGGACCGGTCGTGCTGATCCTGCCCGAGGACGTCCTGGAGGGAACCGGGGAACCGGCGCCACGGGGGACGGCCCCGGGGCCCGCCGCTCCCGCCGGGGTCCGCACCGCCGCCGTGCCGGGCCTGCGTCTCCCGGCACCGCCGGGCCCGGTGAGCCGGGCCGCGGCATGGCTCGCGGCGGCCGAGCGGCCCGTCGTCGTGGCGGGCGGCGGAGCCCATCTCTCGGACGCCGGGGGCGAGTTGGTCCGGCTCGCCGAGCACGCCGCCGTCCCCGTCGCCACCTCCATCCACGGCAAGGGGGTCATCGACGAGGCGCACCCGTTCGCCCTGGGGGTGGTGGGGGGCAACGGCGCCCGCGACTACGCGAACGCCCGGGTGGCGGAGAGCGACCTGGTGCTGTTCGTCGGCACCCGGGCCAACGCCACGGACACCCTGGGCTTCACCGCACCCGCCCGCGACCGCGCGCGTGTCCTGCACATCGAGACCGACGAGGAACGCGCGGGGCGGAACTACCCGGGCGGGGTCGCCCTCGTCGGCGACGCGAGGACCGTCCTCGGGCAGCTCCGGCGGGAGGTGCCGGCGGCGCCCGGGCCGCTGCGCTCGGCGCGGGCCGCCGGACTGGCGGAGGTACGCCGGGAGTGGGCCCGCGCCGAGCGGCCCGCGCCGGCCCTGCCGGCCGGGGTCCTGCACCCCCGGGACATCGTGCGGGCGCTGGCCGGCGCCTTCGGACGGGACACCTGGGTCGTGGGCGACGCCGGGACCCCGACCCCCTATCTGTCGTGCTACTGGCAGGCCCCCGGCGACGGGTGGCGGGTGGTCATCCCCCGGGGTCACGGTCCGATGGGCTTCGCCGTCCCCGCGTCGGTCGGCATCGCCGTCGCCCACCCCGGCGAGCGGGTCCTCTGTCTGACGACGGAGAACAGCGTCGCCATGGCGGTGGGCGAGTGGGAGACCGCCAAGCGGCTCTCTCTGCCCGTCACCTATGTGGTGCTGGACAACACCTCGATGGCGTGGATCAAGATGATCCAGCATCTCTACGCGGGCGGGCGGTACTTCGCCGTGGACCCCGGGCCGATCGACCCCGTCCTGCTCGCACGCGGGATGGGGCTGGACGGCGCGCGCGCCCGCACGCGGGAGGAGTTCGCCGGACTGGCCGCCGGGGCGGCGGGCCGTGACGGCCCCTCGGTCATCCACGCCGCCGTGCCCGAGCACATGGACGCGCCGCCGCCCGTTCCGGTCTGGCAGGCCGCCCTGGACGGCGAATCGGCGGTCCGGCCCATCCACTGACCCCGCTTCCCGCCCGGCGGCGAGCACCGGCGGCGGGCACCGGCGGCGGAGCGACGAACAGGAGAGGTGCGCCCACATGACGACCAGCACGGGGATCTGGCTGCGCCGCGAGAGTGGCGTGACCGAGCAGCGGACCCCGCTCGTCCCCGGGGACGCGGCCGAACTCGTCGCGGCGGGCACCCGGGTGACCGTGGAGGAGTCCGGCAACCGGGTCTTCCCGGCCGCCGCGTACGAGGCGGCGGGCTGCCGTGTGGTGCCCGCCGACACCTGGCCGGACGCGCCGCCGGACGATATCGTCCTCGGGCTGAAGGAGCCCTCGCCGGCGTCCTTCGCGCTCTCCCACCGCCATGTCTTCTTCGGCCACGCCTACAAGGGCCAGGACGGCGGCCCGGCGCTGCTGCGGCGGTTCGCCGCCGGCCGGGGCACCCTCCTCGATCTGGAGTATCTGACCGACGCGACGGGCCGGCGGGTGGTCGCCTTCGGCTACTGGGCCGGATACGCGGGCGCCGCGCTCGCCGTGCTCCACCACCGCGGCCTGCTCGCCGCCCCGCTCGCCTCCTGGACCCGGCCGGAGCTGGACGGGCGGCTGCGCGGCCGTGCCACCGGGGCGACGAGGGCCCTGGTCGTCGGGGCGCTCGGGAGATCCGGCCGGGGCGCCCGCGAGGCGCTGGCCGTGGCCGGTGTGGCCGCCACCGCGTGGGATGTCGCCGAGACCCGCGACCTGGACCGGGAGGCCCTGCTCGGTCACGACCTCCTCGTCAACGCCGTCCTCGCCTCGGAACCGGGGACACCGTTTCTGACCGGGGCCGACTTCGGGCACCCCGGGCGCAGGCTTTCGGTGGTCTCCGATGTCAGCTGCGATGTGACCTCGGCGTGCAACCGGCTGCCCGTCTACCGGCGGGTGACCGACTGGGCCGAGCCGGTCCGCCGGCTGGCCGCCGCCCCGCCGCTGGACCTGATCGCCATCGACAACCTGCCCTCCCTGCTGCCCAGGGAGTCGAGTGCGGCGTTCTCCCGCGATCTGCTGCCGCGGGTGACCGACCTCCTGGCCGGGCGGGGCGCGGTCTGGGGCCGCTGCGAACAGCACTTCCACCACGCCCTCCGCACGATGACGAGCGACAAGTGAGGATCGGCCCATGGCTGAGTTGACCACCCCGACGGGACGCGTTCACTGGATCGGGACCGGGCTGTCCACCGGAAGCGGCCTGGGTCTCGTGTGCGAGAGCGCGCCGACCGTGCTGTGGGGCCGCACCGTCGCGAAGGCCGAGGACTGCCTGGCGCGGCTCGGGCTCACGGGCAGGGCCACGGCGCGCGCGTACGACCTCGGGGCGCTCGCCGGGCGGCTCGCCGCCGGTGACGTCGTGGTGTCGATGCTCCCGGCGACCGAGCACCCCGCCCTGGCGGAGCTGGCCCTGGAGCGCCGCGCGCACTTCGTGTGCTCCAGCTACACCAGCCCGGCGATCGCGGCGCTCGCCCCCGCCGCCGGCGCGAGCGGCTCGGTCCTGCTCACGGAGATCGGGCTCGACCCGGGCATCGATCACCTCCTCGCCCACCAACTGGTCGGGACGGCGCGGCGGCTGACCGGCGAGGAGCCGGCCACGGTGGACTTCACCTCGTACTGCGGCAGCAACCCGGCGGTGCCCAACGACTTCCGCTACCGCTTCAGCTGGGCGCCGCGCGGCGTGCTCACCGCGCTGCTGACACCCGCCCGGCTGATCGGCGGCGGTGCCGAGAGAAGCGTCCCCCGCCCCTGGGAGGCCGTCACTTCGGAACGGGTCGGCGGGGAGACCTTCGAGGTGTACCCCAACCGGGACAGCCTCCCCTTCGTCGGTGTGTACGGCATCCCCCCGGCCTGGAGGCTGGAGACCTTCGTCCGCGGGACCCTGCGTCTCGACGGCTGGAGCGACGCCTGGAAGCCGGTCTTCGCGCGGCTGGCGGACGCCACCGACACCCAGATCACCGAACTCGCCCGGGAACTGGCGGCGGACCATCCCACCACGGCGGCCGATCACGACCGGGTGGTGATGTCCGTCCGGCTCCGGGTGCGGGGACAGGCGGGCGGGACCTGGTCCGGGGAGTACGTCCTCGACGCGACCGGCGATGCGGCGGAGAGCGCCACCACCCGTCTGGTCTCCACCCCGCTGGCCTGCGGCGTCCTCGATGTGGCCGCGGGCGGGCTGGAGCCCGGGCTGCACCGGGCGACCGACGATCCGCAGCGGGTGGAGCGGTGGCTGGAGTTCCTCCGGCGGCACGCGGTCACCATCGCGTACCACGAGAGCGGTGCGGCGTGAGGCCGCCGGGCGCCCGCCGGGGCGCCGCGCGGCGGGGCCGGCCGTGCGCCCGGTCCGGCGCGGCGGGCGCACCCGCCCGTGGCCGGGTGGCGGCCGGGGAGGGCGCGGCGACCGGCCGCGAGCGGAGGCACACCGGGGGGACGGCGCCGTGAACGTGAAGGCGGTGTCCGCCTCGGCGGTGACCGACCTCCGCCGGGGCATCATCCCGCTGGTCGGCTACGCGGTGCTCACCGCGGCGATGGACGTGTACGCGGGCAACCGCTTCGAGGTGATCAACCCGGCCAGTATCGCCGCGGTCTCCTTCACCCTCACCATGGTCTTCTTCGCCGGTCTCGACTGGCAGCGGCACGGCCTCCCCCGGCGCGCCACCCTGCTGGCCCACCGCGGCGATCTCGTGGCCATCAACATCACGACGGCCCTGACCTGGATGTCGACGTTCTACGCGCTCTGGTACCTGGAACCCGCCATCGTCAATGTCATCGGCCTCGCCCTCGGTCCGATGATCATGACGCTCACGGGTCCCCTGCTGCGCCGCCACAGTACGGTCATGGCCACCGAGGTCGTGGTGTCGGTGGCCATCGGGGTCCTGCTCGCGGCCCTGATGTGGACATCGTTCAGCGGGCGCAGCGGACTGGGCGACGTGCCCACCCGGGACGCCGTGCTCGGCCTGGTCTTCTCCTTCACCTGCGCCGTGGGCTCGGCCGTCAACATCATCTACATGAAGCGGCTCCATGACGCGGGCTGCGCCGCCGACACCGTGCTGGCCACCAGGTTCGTCCTGATGAGCGCCGTCGCCTGGGTCCTGGTGGCGCTGGAGGACCAGCCCGGGCTGGCGGCGGCGCTGCTGCCCGGGGCCATTGTCGCGGTCATCGGTGTCGGTCTGCCGATCTATGTCCTCCAGGTCGGCATCCGGTACACCGAGCCCATCACCACCTCCCTGCTGATCTCCCTCTCGCCGCTCTTCGCCTTCGCGATGCAGCTCGCCGACGGCCGGCTGCGCTTCTCCCTGTACACCCTCACCGGTGTGGTGGGCGTGGTCGTCCTCGTCGCCGTGGGCGTGGTGGCCCGGCGCGGCACGGCCGCCGCGTCCGCCCCTCCCGGCACCGCCGACCGGTCGGCGCCGCCGCACGAACACCGGACCGACGACGAGCGCGGAGGCGCGACCCCATGACCACAGCCATCGTCGACGCCTACGGCGCGGGCCGGCTGCTGCCGGACGCCCTGAGGCTGCGCGGCCTGGACGCCGTCCATGTCCGGTCGCCGTTCCCCGACACCCGTCTCACCTACCGGCCCGAGGACTTCGCGGTCGATCTCCGGCACACCGGTGACCTGGCCGGCACCGTGCGGCGGCTGCGCTCCCTCGGGGTGGACTCGGTGGTCGCCGCCGCCGAGTCCGGTGTCCTCCTCGCCGATGAACTCTGCGCCGCGCTCGGGGTCCCCGGCAACGACCCCCGGCGCAGCCTCGCCCGGCGCGACAAGTACGCCATGCAGCGGGCCGTCGCGGCCGAGGGCCTGGCGGCGGCGGGGGGCTGCCGCTCGGCGTCGCTGGACGAGATCACCGCGTGGGTCTCGGGCCGGGGACAGTGGCCCGTCGTGCTCAAGCCGGTGCTGAGCGCGGGCGCCGACAATGTGTTCATCTGCCGTACCACCGGGGAGGTGGCCGCCGCGCACACGGCGATCATGACCTCGGTCGACCGGTACGGGCAGCGCAACACCGTCGCGCTCGCCCAGCAGTTCCTGCCCGGGACCGAGCACTACGTCAACACCGTCAGCCGTGACGGTCTGCACCGCACGGTGGAGGTGTGGTGCTACCGCAAGCGGTCGGTGGACGGCCGGTCCGTGTACGACTACGAGGATCTCCTCGGCCCGGACGAACCGGGGGTCCGCGAGATCACAGGGTATGTCCGGTCGGTGCTCGACGCCCTGGGCATCCGCAACGGCGCCGCCCACACCGAGGTGATGCTCACCGGGAGCGGCCCGGTCCTGATCGAGTGCGGGGCGCGGCTGGGCGGCGGCCAGATGCCGGAGCTGCTGACCCGGTGCGTGGGAGCCGACCAGGTGAGCTGTCTGGCCTACTCGATCGCCTCCCCGGAGAGTTTCGCCGCCGAGGCCGATGTGTCCTACCAGCTCAAGAACCGGCTGCGGTGCGTGAACCTCATCCTGCCCCGGGCGGGCACGGTGCCGGGCGATGAGGGCTGGGACCGCATCCGGCGGCTGCCGTCCTTCGCGCATCTGGTGGTGAACCACCCGGCGGGCAGCGCCCTCTCGCGGACCGTCGACATGGCGACCTGCCCGGGCACGGTCTATCTCACGACGGCGGACCAGGCGGTCCTGGAGGCCGACTACCGCGCCCTGCGCGAGCTGGAGCTCGACGGCCTCTACGACGGCTGAGGGAGCGGCGGCCGGTTCGAGCGGGGCCGGCCGGCGCCGGTGGGGCGGGGGTCCGTCAGCCGGGCGGGCCTCCGGTGCCCTCGACGAAGAGAATCCGGCGGCCGCTGATGCCGGGCCGGGCCGCGCGCGCCCGGGCGTACTCCGGCGAGGCGTACCAGTCCTTCGCCTCTCGCAGACCGGGGAACTCGATGATCACCATGCGGTTCGCCCCGGGCCAGTCGCCCTCCGGGGCCTCCGGCAGCGCGCCGCGCGCGAGATACCGGCCGCCGTACCGGGCGACGGATTCCCGGGCCAGCTCCCGGTACCTGCGGACCTCCGGTGTGTCCAGATGGGGGGCCTCGGCTATCACATAGGCGGTCACGCCGCCATGATGACATGGCGTCAGACCACCGCGCGCGGGTCGTCGCCGGGCGGCACCGCGCGGTGCCGGGGCACGCGAGCCCGGGCGGTGCCGGGGCTCGCGAGCCCGGGCGGTGCCGGGGCACGCCAACCCCGCACCATCCCGGAGAGTCGGCCTACGCGACCATGGGGCCCCGGCGCCTGCCGATGTAGAC